>NZ_JBHYXZ010000009.1:79748-96417 GCF_042752395.1 Actinosynnema sp. NPDC059335
GCGGGCGGCATCGGCGCGTCGGCGGCGGCGCCGCGGGGGCTGGGGCCCCACCCCCCCCCGCCCCGGGGCCGCGGGGGCCGCCGCCGCGGGGGGTGCGGGCGGGGGCCGTCCGGGCACTGCTCGCCGGAACCCGGCTAGGGCTCTTCGCGCTGCTTGCGCAGCTTGGTGAGCGCCTCCTCGAGGATCGCCTCACCGTCTGCGTCGGAGCGGCGCTCCTTCACGTACGCCAGGTGCGTCTTGTACGGCTCGTTGCGCGGCGGAGCAGGTGGCGCCTGCTCGTCACGCCCGGCCGGCAGACCGCACCGGGGGCAGTCCCAGTTCTCCGGGATCTCGGCTTCGACCGCGAACGACGGCCGAGACTCGTGCGCGTTCGCGCACCAGTACGACACCCGACGTCGGGGCGCGGACTCGCCGCGCTCCGATTCGCCCATCGGGCCTGCGCCGACGCGGGTACCGCGAATCGCGTTACCACCAGCCATCGACCCTCACACCCCCACCACGTGGTTTCCCTGTGTCAGCTGACCTTCATCAGCAGCCCGACGCCCACGATGGCGATCACCCAGACCGCGCCGACGAACAACGTCAGCCGGTCGAGGTTCTTCTCGACCACGCTGGAACCGGACAGGCTGGACTGCATGCCGCCGCCGAACAACGAGGACAGACCGCCGCCGCGCCCGCGGTGCAACAGCACGAGCAGGATGAGCAGCAGGCTGGAGACGATCAACAGGATCTGCAGGAACAGGATCATTTCTTCCTCGCTGTCAGGCAGGTGACGCCACAGAGTACCCGGTCGACTGCCGACCGTGGACCACCGCGGGTAAGGTGCGTGTCAATCACATCAGGGTAGAGGTCCGCCCGCGGCGAGCGCGCACAGCTTCGCGAACTCGTCCGCGTCCAGGCTCGCTCCACCCACCAGAGCACCGTCGACGTCCTTCTGGGCGATCAGTTCGGCGATGTTGCCGGACTTGACCGAGCCGCCGTAAAGCACTCGAACGGCCGAAGCGACGTCCTCGCCGTACAGCTCGGCGAGCTTCACCCGGATGGCGGCGCACACCTCCTGCGCGTCGGCCGACGAAGCGACCTTGCCGGTGCCGATGGCCCACACCGGTTCGTACGCCACGACGACGTCGCGCACCTGGTCGGCGGTGAGGCCCTCCAGGCCGGCGACGAGCTGCGCGGTGCAGTGCTCGACGTGGCCGCCCGCCTCGCGGACGTCCACCTGCTCGCCGAGGCAGAAGATGGGCGTGATGCCGTGCTTGAGCGCCGCCTTGACCTTGCGGTTGACGGTGGCGTCGTCCTCGTGGTGGTACTCGCGCCGCTCGGAGTGGCCCACGGTGACGTAGGAGCAGCCGAGCTTGGCGAGCATCGGGCCGGACACGTCGCCGGTGTAGGCGCCGGAGTCGTGCGGCGAGAGGTCCTGCGCGCCGTACTTGAGCAGCAGCTTGTCGCCGTCGACGAGGGTCTGGATGGACCGGATGTCGACGAACGGCGGCAGCACCGCCACCTCGACCTTGGCGAAGTACTTCTCCGGCAGGGAGAAGGCGATCTTCTGCACCAGGGCGATGGCCTCAAGGTGGTTGAGGTTCATCTTCCAGTTGCCCGCGATGAGGGGCCGGCGCTGGGCCATCAGGCGGCACCCCCGCTCGGCAGGTCTTCGTCCAGCACGGACACGCCGGGCAGTTCCTTGCCCTCGAGGTATTCCAGGGACGCGCCGCCGCCGGTGGAGATGTGCGAGAACCCGTCCTCGGGGAGGCCGAGGGCGCGCACGGCCGCGGCCGAGTCGCCGCCGCCGACCACGGTGAACGCGTCGCTCTTGACGAGCGCCTCGGCCACCGCGCGGGTGCCGCCGGAGAACGCCTCGAACTCGAACACGCCCATGGGGCCGTTCCAGAACACGGTCCGCGCGTCGGCGAGCTTGCTCGCGAACAGCTCGCGCGTCTTCGGCCCGATGTCCAGGCCCTCCCGGTCGGCCGGGATGGCGTCGGTGGGCACGACCTCGTGCTCCGCGTCGGCCGCGAAGTCGACGGCGGCGAGCACGTCGACCGGGAGCACCAGCTCGACGCCGCGCTTCTCGGCCTCGGCGAGGAAGCCGGCGACCTGCTCCAGCTGGTCCTCCTGGAGCAGCGAGCGGCCGACCTCGTGGCCCTGGGCCTTGAGGAAGGTGTAGGCCATGCCGCCGCCGATGAGGAGGCGGTCGACCTTGGTGAGCAGGTTCGCGATGACGCCGAGCTTGTCGGAGACCTTCGCGCCGCCGAGGACGACGACGTAGGGGCGCTGGGTGTCGTCGGTGAGCTTGCGCAGCACCTCGACCTCGGCCAGCACGAGGCCGCCCGCGTAGTGCGGGAGCTTCCGGGCCACGTCGTAGACGGACGCCTGCTTGCGGTGCACGACGCCGAAGCCGTCGGAGACGAACGCGTCGGCCTTGGCGGCCAGCTCGTCGGCGAGGGCGGCGCGTTCGGCGTCGTCCTTGCTGGTCTCGCGGGCGTCGAAGCGGATGTTCTCCAGCAGCACGACGGTGCCGTCGCCGGCGGTCTCGGTGCCCAGCCGGACGTCCTGGCCGAGCAGCTCGCCGAGGCGCTTGGCGACGGGGGCGAGGGAGAACTTGGGGTCGGGCTCGCCCTTGGGGCGGCCCAGGTGGGCGGCGACCAGGACGCGGGCGCCCGCGTCCACGAGTGCCTTGATGGTGGGCACCGAGGCGCGGACGCGGCCGTCGTCGGTGATGCGGTCGCCGTCGAGGGGGACGTTCAGGTCGGCGCGCACGAGGACGCGCCGACCCGAGACTCCCTCGCCGAGGAGATCGTCGAGAGTCTTCACAGCGAGTGGTCCGCCTGTTCGGTCAGAGCTTGCTGGCGACGAGGTTGACCAGGTCGGCGAGGCGGTTGGAGTAGCCCCACTCGTTGTCGTACCAGCCGACGACCTTGACCTGGTTGCCGATGACCTTGGTCAGCGGCGCGTCGTAGATGCAGGACGCCGGGTCGGTGACGATGTCGGCCGACACGATCGGGTCGGTGCTGTAGCGCAGGTAGCCCTTGAGCGGGCCGTCGGCGGCGGCCTTGTAGGCGGCGTTGACCTCGTCCACGGTGACCTCGCGGCCGACGGTGACGGTGAGGTCGGTGGCCGAGCCGGTGGGCACGGGCACGCGGAGGGCGTAGCCGTCGAGCTTGCCCTTCAGCTCGGGCAGGACCAGGCCGATGGCCTTGGCGGCGCCGGTGCTGGTGGGCACGATGTTCAGCGCGGCGGCACGGGCGCGGCGCAGGTCCTTGTGCGGCGCGTCCTGGAGGTTCTGGTCCTGGGTGTAGGCGTGGATCGTGGTCATGAGACCGCGCTCGATGGTGAAGCTGTCGTGCAGCACCTTGGCCAGCGGGGCCAGGCAGTTGGTGGTGCACGAGGCGTTCGAGATGACGGTCTGCGAGCCGTCGTACTGGTCGTCGTTCGCGCCCAGCACCACGGTGAGGTCCTCGCCCTTGGCCGGGGCGGAGATGATGACCTTCTTGGCGCCGCCCTCGTCGACGTGCTTGCGGGCGGCGGCCGCGTCGGTGAAGAAGCCGGTCGACTCGACGACGACGTCGACGCCCAGGTCCTTCCAGGGCAGCTTGCCCGGGTCGCGCTCGGCCAGCGCCTTGATGACCTTGCCGTCGACCGCGATGCCCTCGTCGGTCACGGTCACCTCGCCGTCGAGGCGGCCGAGGATGGAGTCGTACTTGAGCAGGTGGGCCATGGTGTTGACGTCACCGAGGTCGTTGAAGGCGACGATCTCGATGTCGTGCCCGCTGGCCTGAACGGCGCGCCAGAAGTTGCGACCGATGCGGCCGAAACCATTGACACCTACGCGAACCGTCACGGTGAGTCTCCTCGGTACTCGACTGGCGTTGTCCGCCAGGGGCGTGCAGTCATGGGCTGACCAGGCAGCCGAGAGCCAGCCTAGCCTCCGGCTTGCGTGCCTGGTCACGTGGACCACCAGGATCTCTTTATCGAACAAGAAAATCCAGCTCGACCGGCTTGTTACCTCGCGGTAACACGGTGGCGGGGACTTCGGTACCCCGCAGTGCGGGTCCGCCGTGCCTCGGTGCGCGCCTTGCCCGTCCTCAGCCTAGGACGGTCGCCGGCCGGGCGCAGCGTGTGCGCAGCGTGACGGCGACGGGTGTCCTGAACGTTGAACTCGGGGGTCCTGAACGTAGGACTCACGCGACGCGAACGTAGGACACGCGCGTTCTGAAGGGAGGACACGCGCGGTCTGGAGGGAGGACACGCGAGGTGGTTCGTCACACTTGGGTGAAGTGGTGAACACTCCGTCACGCGGTCGGGTTACGCTGCGCGGCATTTTCCGAACTTCCCGTGGCGGTGATCTGTGGCTGTAGTGGCCGACGAACCCTCTCGCGTGGACGCACCACCCCGTCGGGAACGCACCGCCAGGGCGGACATCCAGGGCATGCGCGCGCTGGCCGTGGGCCTGGTCGTCTGCTACCACCTGCGGCCCGACTGGCTGCCCGGTGGTTTCGTCGGCGTGGACGTCTTCTTCGTGATCTCCGGGTTCCTGATCATCGGCGCGCTCACCGCGGAGGTGCGGCGCACCGGTCGGGTGCGGCTGCTCGACTTCTACGCGCGGCGGATCCGCCGGCTCCTGCCGGCCGCCACGGTCGTGCTGCTGGCGATCGCGGTCGCGGTGTTCGCGCTGCTGCCGGCGTCGCGGTGGCCCGCCGTGCTGCGCGAGGTGGTGTTCTCGGCGGTCAACGCGCAGAACTGGCTGCTGGCCGTGCTGTCGAACGACTACGGGCACGCCACCGTCGGCGCGTCGCCGGTGCAGCACTTCTGGTCGCTGGCCGTGGAGGAGCAGTTCTACCTGGTCATCCCGCTGGTGCTGCTGGTCGCGGCCGGGTCGGCGGCACGGCGCGGCGCGGGCCCGGTGCGCTGGGCGGTGGTCGCGGTCGCCGCGGTCACGGTCGCGTCGTTCGCGTTCTCGGTCTGGTACACCCCGGTCGACCCCGGCGCGGCGTACTTCATCACGCCGACCCGGATGTGGCAGCTGGGCGTGGGCGGCCTGGCCGCGATGGTGCTGCCCCGGCTGCGGCCGGGCCGGGGCGCGCGGCTGCTGCTCGGCTGGGGCGGCCTGGCCGTGATCCTGGCGAGCGCGGTGCGGCTCGGCACCGACCTGCCGTTCCCCGGCTGGCTCGCGGCGCTGCCGACGCTCGGCGCGGTCGCCGTGCTGGTCGCCCGGGACGAGTCGGTGGCCCGCGTGCTGGGCGTGCGCCCGCTGACCTACGTCGGCGACATCTCCTACAGCCTGTACCTGTGGCACTGGCCCGTGATCGTGTTCCTGCTGGAGCTGACCGCGCGGCAGGCGCTGACGCTGCGCCAGGTCGCGGTGGCCGCCGTGCTGAGCCTGGTGCTGGCGGCGCTGTCCAAGCACTTCGTCGAGGACCCGTTCCGGCGGGAGCGGGAGCGCCGCCGCAGGCGCACGACGTACGGGCTGGGCGCGGCCATGGTCGCGGTGACCGTGGCGGTCGCCGGGGGCGGCTGGGCGTCGGCCGAGTCCACGCTGGCCGCGCTGCGCGGCCAGTCGGTCATCGACGCCGACCACCCCGGCGCGCTCGCGCTCGACCGGGACGACCCCCGCCCGGCGCCGTCCGGGGTCTCGCTCGTGCCCGCGCCCGCCGTGGCGGAGGAGGACTGGCCGCGCAACGAGTGCGCCACCCGCGACTTCGGCGACGGGGTCACGTCGTGCGAGTTCGGCGCGGCCGACGCGACGAAGACCGCGGTCATCGTGGGCGACTCGCACGCCTTCCAGTTCAGCACCGCCCTGGCCGAGTTCACCCGGCGCGAGGGCGGGGACCGGTGGCGGGTGCACGTCATGGTGCGCAACGGCTGCCCGTTCTCGTCGGTGCCCCCGACCGAGTCGGGGACGCCGCTGACCGTCTGCTCCGACGAGAACCTGAAGAAGCTCGACCACATCCGCGCGATGAAGCCGGACCTGGTGGTCGCGGCGGCCATGTCGCCGGAGTCCTACCTCCAGGACCTCAAGTGGACGTGGGACCCGAAGGCCATGGTCGAGGGCTACCGGACGGTGCTGAGCGCGCTGTCGGACGCGGACATCCCGGTCGCGGTGATCCGCGAGCTGCCCCGGCCCGCGATGCTGGTCGGGCCCTGCCTGGAGCGCAACCCCGACGAGCCCGGCCGGTGCGACACGCCCCGCGACGAGGCCATCGGGTCGGCCTCGGACCCGCTGGCCGAGGCCGCGACCGGGTTGCGGGGCGTGCGGGTGGTCGACCTGACCGACTCGATCTGCCGGTCCGACGTGTGCCCCGGCGTGGTCGGCAACGTCGTCGTCTACCGCAACAACCACCTGACCGACACCTACGTCCGGTCGATGGTCGCCCCGTTCGTGACCGCCCTGGGCCTGCGCTAGCGGCGCCGGCCGCCGGGCGGGTCCGGGGTCACACCTCGGCGTCGAGCATGTCCGCGGTCACGGCGGACTCGGTGTCGGGCATGCCCAGCTCCTTGGCCCGCTTGTCGGCCATCGCCAGCAGGCGGCGGATGCGGCCCGCGACGGCGTCCTTCGTCATCTGCGGTTCGGAGAGCTGGCCCAGCTCCTCCAGCGACGCCTGCCGGTGCGCGAGCCGCAGCGCGCCGGCCGCGGCCAGGTGGTCGGGCGCCTCGGGGCCGAGGATCTCCAGGGCGCGCTGCACCCGCGCCGCCGCGGCCACCGCGGCGCGGGCCGAGCGGCGGAGGTTCGCGTCGTCGAAGTTCGCCAGCCGGTTCGCCGTCGCCCGCACCTCGCGGCGCATCCGGCGCTCCTCCCAGGCCAGCACGCTGTCGTGCGCGCCGAGCCTGGTCAGCATCGCGCCGATCGCGTCGCCGTCCCTGATCACCACGCGTTCCGCGCCGCGCACCTCGCGCGACTTCGAGCCGATGCCCATCCGCCGGGCCGCGCCGACCAGCGCCAACGCCGCCTCGGGGCCGGGGCAGGTCACCTCCATGGACGACGACCGGCCCGGTTCGGTCAGCGAGCCGTGCGCCAGGAACGCGCCGCGCCACGCCGCCTCGGCGTCGCACACCCCGCCGGACACGACCGGCGCGGGCAGGCCGCGCACCGGGCGTCCGCGCGGGTCGAGCAGGCCCGTCTGCCGGGCCAGCCCCTCGCCGTCCTTGACCACGCGCACCACGAACCGGGTGCCCTTGCGCAGGCCGCTGGAGGTGATGGTGAACACGTCGGACTGGTGCCCGTACAGCTCGTGGATCTCCCGGCGCAGCCGCCGCGCCGTGGAGCCCAGGTCCAGCTCCGCCTCGACGACCACGCGGCCGCCGACGATGTGCAGGCCGCCCGCGAACCGCAGCAGGGACGCGACCTCCGCGCGGCGGCAGCAGGTCTTGGCGACGGCCAGCCTGCTCAGCTCGTCCTTCACCGCCGACGTCATCGCCACGGCGCCTCGCCTCCCCTGCTCGTCCGGTCTTCCTGGAGGGTTGTACTCGACGCCCCGCCGGTCCCGTCACCAGGGCCGGCCAACGCGCGCGTGATGCCCAGCGCCAGCGCCGCCGGGTCATGGCGGTCCGGCGCGCCCGCCACCGCGATGGGCGCGAGGTGCGCGGTGGCCCCGAGAGCTGCGGCGGCCCGGCGCAGCCGGTCCGGGACGGGCACCGCGTCGACGTCCGCGATCACCGCGTCCACGCGCAAACGCGGCGCGTGCTCGCACAGCACGTCCAGGTGCAGCTCCGGCGAGAAGCCGTCGGTTTCGCCCGGTTGGGGGACGAGGTTGAGCACCACGACCTTGCGCGCCGAGGTGCGCACCAGCGCGTCGTGCAGCTCCGGCACGAGCAGGTGCGGCAGCACGCTGGTGAACCACGACCCGGGCCCGAGCAGCACGACGTCGGCGGACAGCACCGCCTCGACCGCCTGCGCGCAGCCGCGCGGCGCCTCCCCCGGGCCGCCGGGCCCGTACAGGCGGATCCGCTGCACCCGGCCCGGCGTGGTGGCGATCGCCACCTGGCCGCGGATGCGGCGCACCACGTCGGCGTCGTCGTCCAGCCCGGTCACGTCGGCCTCGATCGACAGCGGCTCCGGGCACATCGGCAGCACCCGGCCGCGCACGCCGAGCAGCCGGCCCGCCTCCTCCAGCACCGCGACCGGGTCGCCGAGCTGTTCCAGCAGCCCGGCCAGCACGAGGTTGCCCACCGCGTGCCCGGCGAGCGCGCCCGTGCCGCCGAACCGGTGCTGGAACAGCGTCGACCACATCGCGCTGGACGGGTCGTCGCCCGCCAGCGCCACCATCGCCTTGCGCAGGTCGCCGGGCGGCAGCAGGCCCAGCTCGCGGCGCAGCCGCCCCGAGGAGCCGCCGTCGTCGGCGACCGTCACCACCGCCGTGACGTCGTCGGTCAGCCGCCGCAGGGCGGTGAGGGTGGCGTGCAGCCCGTGCCCACCGCCCAGCGCTACCGCTCTCAGGCTCACTCGCGTCCCAGGTCCCGGTGCACGACCTTGACGGCCATGCCGTCCTCGCTGGCCAGCCGGCCCGCCAGCTCCTCGGAGATGGCGACGCTGCGGTGCTTGCCGCCGGTGCAGCCCACCGCCAGCGTCAGGTACCGCTTGCCCTCGCGCCGGTAGCCGGCGCCGATGAGCCGCAGCAGCTCGTGGTAGCGGTCGAGGAACTCGTCCGCGCCCTCCTGGGTGAGCACGTAGTTGCGCACGTCGCCGTCCAGGCCGGTCTGCTCGCGCAGCTCCGGGATCCAGAACGGGTTCGGCAGGAACCGCACGTCCATGACCAGGTCGGCGTCCATCGGCAGGCCGTACTTGTAGCCGAACGACAGCACCGTGACCCGGGTCCGGGTCGCCGACTCGGTGCCGAACGTGTCCTCGATCTTGGCCCGGAGCTGGTGCACCGACAGCGCCGAGGTGTCCAGCACCAGGTCGGCTTCCTCGCGCAGCGGGGTGAGCAGCATCCGCTCGGCCTCGATGCCGTCGGCGAGCCGGCCGTCCGCCTGGAGCGGGTGGCCGCGCCGCACCGACTCGAACCGGCGGATCAGCACGTCGTCGGTGGCCTCCAGGAACAGCACCTTCGGCTTGTAGCCGCGCGCGTCCAGGTCCTTGATCACCGAGGCCAGGTCCTCGGTGAACGCGCGGCTGCGCACGTCCATCACCACGGCGACCCGGGTGATGGCGCCCCTGGCCTGCGCGCCCAGCTCCACCATGGTCGCGATCAGCTCGGGCGGCAGGTTGTCCACCACGAACCACCCGAGGTCCTCCAGGCACTTCGCGGCCGTGCTGCGGCCCGCTCCCGACAGGCCGGTCACCACCGCGACTTCGATGCCGGACTTCTCGCCGGCCGGTGCGCTCACTTGTACTCCCGTCGGTGTTCGACCACCGGCCCTGCCGCCGGTGGCCCGATCTTCGACTCCGCCGGCGGCGGCCCGGCGCGGTCCGCGCCCAGCGTCGCGCGCACGGCCTCCGCGGTGCGCCGGCCCACCCCCGGCACGCCGCTGATCTCCTCGACGCTCGCCTCGCGCAGCTTCTTCAGTGAGCCGAAGTGCTTCAGCAGCGCGGCCTTGCGCGTCTGCCCCAGGCCGGGCACGTCGTCCAGCGCGGACGTCGTCATCCGCTTGGACCGCTTCTGCCGGTGGTAGGCGATGGCGAACCGGTGCGCCTCGTCGCGCACGCGTTGCAGCAGGTAGAGGGCCTCGCTGGTGCGGGGCAGGATCACCGGGTCGGGCTCGCCGGGCACCCAGACCTCCTCCAACCGCTTCGCCAGGCCGACCACCGCGACGTCGGTGATGCCGAGTTCCGCCAAGACGTCGGAGGCTACCTGCGCCTGCGCCGCGCCGCCGTCCACGACCAGCAGGTTCGGCGCGTAGGCGAACTTGCGCGGCCGGCCGGTCTCCGGGTCGATGCCGGGGGTCGGGCCGCCGTCGTCCTTGTTGTCCCGCAGGTACGCCTGGAACCGGCGGCGGACCACCTCGGCGATCGAGCCGACGTCGCCCTGCTCGGCGCCCTCGCGCACGGCGAACCGCCGGTACTCGGACTTGCGCGCCAGGCCGTCCTCGAACACCACCAGCGACGCCACCACGTCCGTGCCCTGCACGTGGCTGATGTCGGTGCACTCGATGCGCAGCGGCGCGGTGTCGAGCCCCAGCGCCTCCTGCAGCTCCTGCAGCGCGGCCGACCGGGCCGTCAGGTCGCCCGCGCGGCGCAGCTTGTGCTGCTGGAACGCCTCCTTGGCGTTGCGCTCCACGGTCTCCATGAGGGCCCGCTTGTCGCCGCGCTGCGGCACCCGCAGCACGACCTTGCCGCCGCGCAGGCCCGACAGCCACTTCTCGACCGCCTCGGCGTCGTCGGGCAGCTCCGGCACCAGCACCTCGCGCGGCACCGGCGCCGACTCCACGCCGCTGACCCGGGCCGACTCGACCTGCTCGCCGTAGAACTGGGTGACGAACTGGTCCACCAGGCCGGTCACGCCGATCTCGTCCACCTTGTCGACCACCCAGCCGCGCTGGCCGCGCACCCGGCCGCCGCGCACGTGGAAGACCTGGACCGACACCTCCAGCTCGTCCTGCGCGAACGCGACCACGTCGGCGTCCGTGCCGTCGCCGAGCACCACGGCCTGCTTCTCCAGGGCGCGCTTGAGGGCGGCCTGGTCGTCGCGCAGGCGGGCGGCCTTCTCGAACTCCAGCTCCTCGGCGGCGGCGGTCATCTCGCGTTCCAGCCGGCGCACCATCGAGTCGGTCTTGCCGGCCAGGAAGTCGCAGAAGTCCTCGACGATGGCGCGGTGCTCGTCCGCGCTGACCCGGCCGACGCACGGCGCGGAGCACTTGTCGATGTAGCCGAGCAGGCACGGCCTGCCGATCTGGCCGTGCCGCTTGAACACGCCGGCCGAGCAGGTGCGGGCCGGGAAGACGCGCAGGAGCAGGTCCAGCGTCTCCCGGATCGCCCACGCGTGCGCGTACGGGCCGAAGTAGCGCACGCCCTTGCGGCGCGGGCCGCGGTAGACGTGCAGCCGCGGGAACTCCTCGTTCATCGTCACGGCGAGGACCGGGTAGGACTTGTCGTCGCGGTAGCGGACGTTGAACCGCGGGTCGAACTCCTTGATCCAGTTGTACTCGAGCTGGAGGGCCTCCACCTCGGTGCCGACCACGGTCCACTCGACGCTCGCGGCCGTGGTCACCATCTGCCGGGTGCGCGGGTGCAGGCCGGCGATGTCGGCGAAGTACGAGTTCAGGCGCTGCCGCAGGCTCTTGGCCTTGCCGACGTACACCACGCGGCCCGCGGCGTCGCGGAACTTGTACACGCCGGGTGCTTCGGGGATGGTGCCTGTCGCGGGGCGATAGGTCGACGGATCGGCCACACGCAAAGGGTACGTGGAGGGACCGACAAGCCGGCCGAGACCGACCCCGCGCCGGGTCGGCCCGATCTGCTAGCGGCGGCCCCGCCCGGTCGGGCGGCCGGGTCGGGCAGCTCGGTCAGGCGGCCCCGTCTGCCACTGGCGGCCCCGCCCGGGGTCAGGCGGCCGGGTCTGCCCGCGGCGACCTCGGCCGGGGGCGGCCCCGTCAGACGGCCGGACCTGCCGGCGGCGGCCCCGCCCGGTCGGGCGGCCGGATCGGACAGTGGCCCCGGCCGGGGGGCGGCCCGGCCGGGCGGCCCCGTCAGGCCGGCACGACCTGGCCGGCCTCGACCTTCACCGGCACCTCCGTCAGGCCCCGGGTGGCCGGTCCCTTGGTGACGGCGCCGTCGGCGGCGTTGAACGTGCTGCCGTGGTTCGGGCAGGTGATCACGCCGTTCTCCGGCGGCGAGACGGCCGTCCCCTGGTGGGGGCACGTGGCGTCGTACGCCTTGACGGTGTCGCCGGTGCGGACCAGCACGAG
The DNA here is from genome assembly GCF_042752395.1 of Actinosynnema sp. NPDC059335. NCBI lineage: Bacteria > Bacillati > Actinomycetota > Actinomycetes > Pseudonocardiales > Pseudonocardiaceae > Actinosynnema > Actinosynnema sp. NPDC059335. Next base: position 91,590 of record NZ_JBHYXZ010000009.1, read on the forward strand.
CGGCTTGCTGTCGGCCGGGTTGCCGGCGATCAGGCCGCCGCCGTCGGGCACGTCGGCCAGCGCGGCGATGATCGGCGGGCCGGCCGGGGTGGTCGCGCCGCCCGCCGCGGTGCCGCCGGCGGTGCCGGTCGTGCCGGTGGTGGGGGTCGAGCCGCTGCTGCACGCGGCGAGGCCGCCCGGCACCGCGAGCGCGACGAGCACGCCGCACAGCACCGAGCGGCGGGACAGCCCCGCGTTCTCCGTGACGCTCACAACAGGTCCTCCGCTGTTCGTGGTGGGTGGTCGTTCGGCCACACAGGCAATACGACACCACGTGAAGCGGGGTTCAACACACCATCGGTTGAGACGACTTCTTCAGGAAAGCACCACGTCGGCGCCGGACACGGCGACCGCCACCTCGGCCAGCCCGCGCGGCGACGGGCCGTCCAGCACCGCGCCCGAGGAGGCGTCGAACGCGCTGCGGTGCGTCGGGCAGGTGATCACGCCCTTGGCGGGCGGGTTCACCGTCGTGCCCTGGTGCGGACAGGTCGGGTCGAACGCCCGCACCTCCGACTCCGACGGCCTGACCAGCAACAACTGGCCGTCGGGGCCGACGTCGACGAGCGCGCCGGAGCCGACCGGCACGTCGGCGAGCCCGGCGATCCGGTCACCCGGTCGGGCGGAGCCGACGCCGGGTCGCCGCGTCGGCGCGCCCGCACCGCAGGCGGTCAGGGGCGCGCCGGCGGTGAGGGCGAGCAGTCCGCACAGCAGCGTCCGTCGGTCCACCCGCCCATCTTCGCCTACTGGTCCCGGGCGACCGCCGTCCGGGCCAGCGCCAGCACCGCGGTGAACGGCGGGAACCAGTGCCGCGAGTGCGACGGCGGGTTCGCCCACCGCAGCGACCCGTACCGGGTCATCGTGGGCGGCAGCGCGATGCGCTGCGGCGAGCGGACGAACTGGACCTCGGCCGGCGCCTTCAGGTGCGTGGGCAGCAGGGCAACCAGCTCGGCGAGGAAGATCCAGTGCTCCCGCGGGCCCGGGATGACGGTGACGGGCCCGGCGAGCATCCTGGCCTTGAGGTCGGCCAGGACGCGCGAACCGATGCGGGCGGGCATGGCCAGGGCGGTGGTGGCGGGGCCCAGCGGCAGGAACACGCCCTGCTCGGTGACGGACACCTTCCAGCCCAGCAACCGGTAACCCGCGATCGCCTCGCCGAGTGCCTGCTGGTGCGCGCGGTCGCGCGGCCCGTACCGCGGGCCGTTGTCTGCGGTGGTTGCGGCGGTGATGCTCATCGGCGGAGGTCCCTCCCCGGTCGGGTGGAGCGGGCGTTGTGCGCGGGCCGCGCGGGGGTCGTCCCGGCACTGGCACACCACGCAGCGTCCGACCGGTCGGGGCTTTTCACCACACCGTTGTCGGGTCGGATCCATGCACCGGGCGGATGCCGTCCATCCGGCACGCGACGTCGCACGGCCGCAAATCGGCGGTCCACCGCGCCTTATGCACGAAATGCATGGACTCCTGATCACATCTCCCTACACTGGTGAGCACGCTCAGTGACGGGAGCGAGCCATGGAACGGAAAGCTCGGAGAGCAGCCAGTACCAGGCGCGCATGCCCGTTGTGCGGGGCGTTGATCGCCGCCGACAACACCGACCGGCTCTGCCAGCGCTGTCGCCGCAACGCTCGGACCGAGCTGTACGGACCACCCGACGTCCCCGGGGAGTTCTGGGACCACGAGGCGATGGCTGCCGCGTTCGCCGACCGGAACATGGGTGCCCTCCTCGCCGCCTACCGGCACCACCCCCAGCACGTCAGTCGCGTCACCCAAGACCGCATGGCGTCCTGGCTGGGGATCTCCCAGGCGCAGCTCTCGCGGTACGAGACCGGGGAGAACCCGATCGACCGGATCGACCGCCTGCGCCACTTCGCGCGCGTGCTCGCCATCCCGGCCGACCGGCTGTGGTTCGACCGCGTCGGAATCCCAAGCCAGGCGGACGCCGCTCGCGGCGCCCCGCCCGATGTGCTCGCCGCGGCGTGGGACGCGTCGAGCATTGCCAGATCGGTTGAGGAGACGGCGAGGAACGACTTGGCGATCAGCAGACGAGCGGCGCTCACCGGAGCCGCCGCGGTGGCGATGGGTCCCGCACTGGTCGAACCGTTGCAGCGGTGGCTGCACCCCTTGCAGCCCCTGTCCAAGTGGTCGTCCAGCGCGGCGATCAGCCAGGAGGAGCTGGCGGCGTTGCAGCACGTCGCCGACGGGCTGCGCGGGTGGGGCGGCCGGGGCGGGTACGGGCTCGCGCGCAAGGCGGTGCTCGGCCAGTTGGAGGAGCTGGCCGAACGGCTGTCCCGCGCGCCGGCCGGCCCCACCACGGAACGGGCCTTCTTCATCGGGGCCGAGCTGTCCAAGGTCGCGGCCAGCATGTCGTGGGACGCGGGCATGCACGACGCGGCCCAGCGGTACTACGTGCTCGGGGTGCGCATGGCGAAGGCGGGCCGCAACGACCCGTTCGCCGCGCTGTGCCTGGCCGCGATGGCCAGGCAGATGTTCGACCTGGGCCGGCCCGAGGACGGTTTAGAACTGGTGCAACTGGGCCAGTACGGCACCAGGCGCACCGCGACGCCGACGTTGCAGGCCCTGCTGCTCACCCGCGAGGCGTGGGCGTACGCCCAGATGGGTCGGGTGCGGGAGTTCCACCGGGCGGTCGGGCAGGCGCAGGACAGCTTCGCGCAGCGGCGGCCGGGGTCGGACCCGTGGTGGCTCGACTCGTTCGACGAGGCGGAGCTGGAAGGGGTCATCGGGGCCCGCATGCGGGACCTGGCCGGGCACGACCCGCGGCAGGCGCCGCTGGCCGAGGCGCACATCCGGCGGGCGCTGGACCTGCGCGACCCGGCCCGGGTGCGCAACCGGGCGTTCGACGTCATCGGGCTGGCCCGCACGAAGATGGTCGCGGGCGAGCCCGAGGAGGCGTGCGGGCTGATCCAGCAGGTGCTGCCGACGGCGGCGGGCCTGGCGTCCGGGCGGGTGGTGCGCAAGCTCCAGGACTTCGCCAAGGAGGCGGAGCGGCACCGCGACCTGGCGGTCGTGCGCGACACCCGTGAGGCGATCCGCGGGGTGCGGACGGCCTAGTGATGCGGGTGGGAGTCACCGGGCACAGCAAGCTGGCGCCCGACTGCGTCGACGCCGTGCGCGAGGCCATCCGCGCGGCGTTGGAGGCCGAGGCGGCGGGCGGGTCATCCCTGGTCGGGGTGACCTGCCTGGCGCCGGGCGCGGACCAGCTGTTCGCGCGGGTGGTGCTGGAGCTGGGCGGCCGGGTCGAGGTCGTGCTGCCCGCCATGGACTACCGGGAGCGGCTGAAACCGGAGAAGCGGGCCGACTACGACGAGCTGCTCGCCAAGGCGGACGTGGTCAGCGTGCTGCCCAACGAGCTGTCGGGGCGGCACGCGTACGTGATGGCGAACGAGCGGATGCTCGCGTCCGTGGAGCTGCTCGTCGCGGTGTGGGACGGGCAGCCGCCGGACGGGCGCGGCGGCACGGCCGACGTCGTGGAGACGGCCCGCGCGTCGGGCGTGCCCGTGGTGGTCGTGTGGCCGGAAGGGGCGCGGCGCGGGTGAACGCGGCCGGCCGTCGCCCGCGGCGGCAGGCAGACTGCGGCCCCATGCTGGAGACCTCGGCCCGCCTGCTCAGGCTGCTGTCGCTGTTGCAGGGCCGCCGCGACTGGACCGGCGCGGACCTCGCGCGGCGGCTCGGCGTGGACGTGCGGACCGTGCGGCGGGACGTGGACAAGCTGCGCACCCTCGGCTACCCGGTCAACGCCGCGCCGGGCGTGTCGGGCGGCTACCAGCTCGGCGCGGGCGCGGAGCTGCCGCCGCTGCTGCTGGACGACGACGAGGCGGTGGCGGTCGCGGTCGGGCTGCGGACCGCCGCCAACGGCAGCGTGGCGGGCATCGAGGAGACGTCCGTGCGGGCGTTGGCGAAGCTGGAGCAGGTGCTGCCGTCCCGGCTGCGCCGCCGGGTGAACGCGCTGCAGGCGCACACCGTCGCGCTGCCGACCCGGGGCGCCCGGGTGGACGCGGGCACGTTGACCGCGATCGCGGGCGCGTGCCGCGACCACCAGCGGCTGCGGTTCGGGTACGCCGGGCGGGACGGCGCGACCCGCCGCCACGTCGAGCCGCTGGGCCTGGCCCACACCGGGCGGCGGTGGTACCTGGTGGCGTGGGACGTGGACAAGGCGGACTGGCGCACGTTCCGGGTGGACCGGATCGGGGACGAGCCGGCGCCGGGCGCGCGGTTCACCCCGCGCGAGCCGCCGGCGGACGACCTGGCGTCGTACGTGGCGCGGCAGCTGTCGGTGGCGGCCTACCAGCACGAAGCCCGGCTGATCATGCACGCGCCGCACGACGTGGTCGCGGCCCGCACCTCCTACACGTCGGTGCAGCTGGAGCGGATCGACGGGCAGCGGACCCGGTTGACGGTCGGCACGCCCGCGCTGGAGGACGTCGGGCCGTGGATCGCGATGATCGGCGTCGACTTCGAGGTCGAGGGCCCGGAGGAGCTGAAGCAGCACCTCCGGGCCGCGGCCGAGCGCCTGCTGCGGGCCGCCGGGCCGTGATCAGCCGCGGGTGCGGGCCAGGCGGTACGCGGCGGAGCCGATCAGCTCCAGCGAGATCTGCAGCCGGTCCGGGCTCACGTTCTGCGCGATCGTGTCCTCGGGGGTGTGGTAGAGCGGTTCCAGCTCGTGCGGGCCGCCCTCGCCGCGCCAGCTGAAGTTCGCCGCGGCGATCCCGCGCTCGTGGAACGGCACGTGGTCGCTGCTGCCGCGCGGCACCGGGCCGTGCACCTGCGACCCGTA
>NZ_JBHYXZ010000009.1:96517-97892 GCF_042752395.1 Actinosynnema sp. NPDC059335
CGCCAGCTGAAGTTCGCCGCGGCGATCCCGCGCTCGTGGAACGGCACGTGGTCGCTGCTGCCGCGCGGCACCGGGCCGTGCACCTGCGACCCGTAGCCGAGGCGGGCGGCCGCGGCGGCGACCTGGGCGGTGGTGGCGTTGTCGCCGCCGTCCACCGACAGCAGCCAGTAGGCGGTCGCCGGGCCGTGGCTGGTGGCGACCATGTCGTTCTGGAACACGCCCGCGATGCGCGCCGCGTCCGCGTCGGTCAGCTGGTTCACGTAGTGGCGGGAGCCGAGCAGGCCCTGCTCCTCCGAACCCCACAGGGCGAACCGCAGCGCCTTGTGGGTCGGCAGGTGGCGCAGCACGCGGGCCAGTTCGAGGGCCAGCACGGTGCCGCTGCCGTCGTCGTTCGCGCCGGGCGAGCCGGGCACGCTGTCGTAGTGCGCGGTCACCATGACCACGCCGTCGTCGCGGCCGGGGAACGTCGCCGGCCGGTCGGCGATCACGTTGTACGAGGTCAGGCCCGCGTGGTGGGTGGTCGACACGGTGACGGTGACGGGGCCGGCCGCGCGCAGCCGCTCCACGTGCACCTGGGCGATGCCGAGCACGGGCACGGCGACGTTCGCGGTCAGCGTCGGGGAGTACGCGCCGGTCTTGCCCGCCGGCGGCACGGACACGCGGCCGACCAGCAAGGCCGCCGCGCCCCGCTGCGCGGCGTCCAGCACCGCGGTCGAGCCGGCGGGGACGTTGACCAGCAGCGCGACCTTCCCCGTCAGGTCCTCGGGGAGGGACGCGCCGGTGTCGAGGTCCACGACCGGGCCGGTGGCCGTGACGCCGAGCGCGCCGAAGCGGGACGCGCCCGCGTGCCACGTGTCGCGGCCGACGGTCAGCGTGGACAGGTACTTGTCCGGCACGGCGAACGGCTGCAACGTCACCCGGTAGCGCAGGTCGCGCAGCACGGAGGCGAGGTAGTCGCGGGCCCGGTGCTCGGACTCCGTGCCGCCGATGCGCTGGCCGATGCGCTCGCTGAGCACGCGGAGGTGCTCCATCGCCTTGCGCGCCCGCACCCGGCCCACCACCGGGTAGTCGCCGAGGGACAGGTCGGGCAGGTCGGACGCGCCGGGCCGCTGCGCCCGTGCCGCCGGGTTGAGGCCGAGCGTCACCGCGCCAGCCACGGCCGCGGCACCGGTCAAAAGTGAGCGTCTGCGCATTTCGGACCCCCCAAGCTCGTAGATCACCCGAACCTAGGCAGGGGTCACGCGGCCGACAAGAGTGGGGGGGGGGGTTAAACCGCACCCCCACACCCCCCACCCCAAACCCCGGGAGAACAAAACCCCAAAACACCAAACACAAAAAGACACACACACGGACTGTGTGGGTGTCCCACACTGGG
>NZ_JBHYXZ010000009.1:97902-103522 GCF_042752395.1 Actinosynnema sp. NPDC059335
CCCGCGCCCCCTATCGTGGCGTGGGCCCACCACCCCCCCCCCCCCCCCCACCACGACGATCGGCGGGTACCGCAACGTCGAACTCACAGGTCCCGAACGTTCGACTCACGCGTTCTGGAGGTAGGACACGCGTGGTCCGGAGGTGGGACTCGCGGGGGTCAGGTGGTGGCGGAGCGGTGCAGGTCGCGCAGCGCGCGGACGGCCGCCACGGCGTGGTCGCGGTCCACCGCCTGCACGGCCATGATCGCCACGTACTCGTCGTCCGGCAGCTCCAGCCGCGCCCACGACGCGCCGTCCGGGAACGACACGTGCAGCACCTGCGACCAGGCGAAGCGGCGCGCGGTCACCACGTTGCGCACCTCGACGCCCTCCGCGTCGGCCCGCACCCGCGGCCGGGCCAGCAGCAGCATCCCGCACGCCAGCAGCACGCCCAGGCAGATCATCGCCACCTGGTCCGACGTCCGGAAGATCACGCCGGTCGGGGTGTCGCCCAGCAGCAGCCCGACCACGGTGAACACCGCGACCAGGAACACCGCGCTCACCACGGCCACCACCCGGATCCTCTTCGGGCGGAACTCGACCACGTCGGCAGTCACGGCGGCCCTCACGTGCCCGCTCGCAGCCCGCGCAGCACGAGCGCCGTGTCCAGCGCCGCCACGCACGCCTCGAAACCCTTGTCCTCCACCGAGTCCGGGAACCCGGCGCGGGCCAACGCCTGGTCCTCGTCGTTGGTGGTGAGCACACCGTTGCCGACCGGCGTCGACGAGTCCAGCGCGACCCTGGTCAACCCCTCGGTCACCGCGTCGCACACGTACTCGAAGTGCGGCGTGCCGCCCCGGATCACCACGCCCAGCGCCACCACGGCGTCGTGCGTGCGCGCCAGTTCCTGCGCCACGACCGGCAGCTCCACCGCGCCCGCCACCCGGACCACGGTCGGGGACGCCACACCGGCCTTCGCCGCCGCGTCCAGCGCCCGCTCGACCAGGTTGTCGGTGATCCTCGCGTGCCAGCGCGTGGCCACCACGCCCAACGTCAGCCCCGCCGCGTCGGGGACGACGCCCTCGGGTCGCCCTTCGCCGCTCATTCCGCTCCTTCCGTGGTGGACACCACCGCGCCGCCCTCGGCGAGCGCCTCGTACTGCTCGAGCTGGTGCAGCTCGTGCCCCATCCGGTCCCGCTTCGTGCGCAGGTAGCGCAGGTTCTCCGGGTTCGGCGAGATCGGCAGCGGCACGCGCGACAGCACGGTCAGCCCGTAGCCCTCCAACCCCACCCGCTTGGCCGGGTTGTTGGTCAGCAGCCGCATCGACTTGATGCCCAGCGAGCTGAGGATCTGCGCGCCCGTGCCGTAGTCGCGCGCGTCGGCGGGCAGCCCCAGCCCGAGGTTCGCGTCCACCGTGTCCGCGCCCCGGTCCTGCAACTGGTACGCCTGCAGCTTGTGCATCAGGCCGATGCCGCGGCCCTCGTGCCCGCGCATGTAGAGCACGACGCCGCGGCCCTGCGCGGCCACCGCCTCCAGCGCCGCGTCGAGCTGCGGGCCGCAGTCGCAGCGCAGCGAGCCGAACACGTCCCCGGTCAGGCACTCCGAGTGCACCCGGACCAGCACGTCCTCGCCGTCGCCGAGGTCGCCGTAGACCATCGCGATGTGCTCGATGCCGTCGAGCTTGCTGTCGTAGCCGACTGCGGTGAACGTGCCGTGCGCGGTCGGGATGCGCGCCTCGGCGACCCGCACCACCTGCGTCTCCACCCGCCGCCGGTAGGCGATCAGGTCGGCGATGGTGATGAGCGCCAGGTCGTGGTCGGAGGCGAACACCTCCAGCTCGTCGCGGCGCGCCATGTCGCCCTCGTCCTTCTGCGACACGATCTCGCAGAGCACGCCCACCGGCGCGAGCCCGGCCAACCGGGCCAGGTCGACCGCGGCCTCGGTGTGGCCGGGCCGGCGCAGCACGCCGCCATCGCGGGCGCGCAGCGGCACCACGTGACCGGGCCGGTTGAAGTCCTTCGGACCCGCGTCCGGATCGGCCAGCAGCCGGATCGTGCGCGCCCGGTCCGCCGCCGAGATGCCGGTGGAGACGCCCTCGCGGGCGTCCACGGTCACCGTGTACGCGGTGCCGCGCTGGTCCTGGTTCGTGTGGTACATCGGCGGCAGGTCCAGCCGGTCGCAGTCGCTCTCGGTCAGCGACACGCACACGTACCCGGACGTGTAGCGCACCATGAACGCCAGCAGCTCCGGCGTCGCCTTCTCCGCGGCGAAGATCAAGTCGCCCTCGTTCTCGCGGTCCTCGTCGTCCACGACGACGACCGGCCGGCCCGCGGCGATGTCCGCGAGGGCCCGCTCGATGTCGGCGAAGTCCTTCACCGGGCCTCCTCGGCGCGCAGGTGGGGCAGCGCGAGCCGCTCGACGTACTTCGCGAGCACGTCCACCTCCAGGTTGACGTGGTCGCCCGGCGCACGCCGGCCGAGGGTGGTGAGTTCCAGGGTGGTCGGGATCAGGCTCACGCTGAACTCGGTCTCCGAGACCGACACCACGGTCAGCGACACGCCGTCCACCGTGATCGAGCCCTTCTCCACCACGTACCGGGCCAGGCCGGGCGGCAATCCGATGTGGACGACCTCCCAGTGCTCGGCCTTCTCCCGGGCCAGCACCACGCCGGTGCCGTCCACGTGGCCCTGCACGATGTGGCCGCCCAGCCGCTGACCGACGGCGGCGGCGCGCTCCAGGTTGACCGGGTCGCCCTCGGCGACCTTGGCCAGGCTGCTGCGGGTCAGCGTCTCGCGCATCACGTCCGCGGTGAACGCGCCGTCGGCGACGTCCACCACGGTGAGGCACACACCGTTGACCGCGATCGAATCGCCGTGCTTCGCGTCGCTGGTCACGAGCGGGCCCGCGATGGTGACGCGGGCCGCGTCCGGCAGGTCGGCGACCGCGACGACCTCCCCCAACTCCTCGACGATCCCGGTGAACACCGTTCCTCCTTAGCGTGCGGCGCCGGGTGGCACCACTGCGGAAACCCGCACGTCCGGCCCGCACATACTGACCTGCTCGACGACCAGTCCGACCGCTTCGGTGACGGTCGACACCCCCGCGTCCCGCAGGGCGGACGGGCCGTCGCCCAGGAACTTCGGCGCGAGGTAGGCGAGCACCCGGTCGACGCGGCGCGCTCCCGCGAACGCACCCGCCAGGGTAGGCCCGCCCTCCAGCAGCACGTCGACCACGCCTCGCGCGGCCAACACGCCGAGCACCACGTCCGGGTCGTGCGTGCGCACGTGCAAGGTCTCCGCTTCGTCGTCCAGGACACGGGCACCCGCCGGGAGGTCGCCGAGACCGACGACGACCCGCAGCGGCTGCCTGCCCCCATCCTGCCCCGCGCGCGGCCCCCGCGCGGTCAGTACCGGGTCATCGGTGCGGACGGTCCCCGCGCCGACCACCACCGCGTCCACCTTGGCCCGCAGCGCGTGCACCTCGGCCCGCGACTCGGCCGAGCTGATCCACCGGCTCGTGCCGTCCCCCGCCGCGACCCGCCCGTCGAGGCTCGCCGCGTACTTCCAGGTCACGTGCGGCCGCCCGGTCCGCGCGTAGTGCAGCCACGCCCGCAACGGCCCCCGCGAGACCTCCTCGGCCAGCACGCCCGACCCGACCGCGACACCGCCGCGCCGCAGCACCTCGGCCCCGCCCGCCGCCTTCGGGTTCGGGTCCGCGACCGCGTGCACCACGCGCGCCACCCCCGCCGCGAGCAACGCCTCCGCGCACGGCGGCGTCCGCCCGTGGTGGCTGCACGGCTCCAACGTGACGACCGCCGTGCCGCCGCGCGCCCGCTCACCGGCCTGGGCCAACGCCACCACCTCGGCGTGCGGCCCGCCGGGCGGCCGGGTCGCGCCCTCGCCCACCACGTGCCCGTCGGCGTCCAGCACCACGCACCCCACCGGCGGGTTCGGGCTCGTCGTGCCGCGCACGCGCTCGCTCGCCGCGACGGCCAGCGCCATCGCCTCGTCCACGTTCACCGGACGCGCGCCGCCTGCTCGCGCAGCCGCTCCACCGCCGCGCCGGGATCCGCCGCGTCGTACACGGCCGACCCGGCCACGAAGCAGTCCACCCCGGCCTCCGCCGCCTGCTCGATGGTGTCCGCGTTGATCCCGCCGTCGATCTCCACCACCAACCGCAGGTGCCCGGTGTCCACCAGCCGCCGCGCCGTGCGGACCTTGTCCAGCACCTCGGCCATGAACGACTGCCCGCCGAACCCCGGCTCCACCGACATCACCAGCAACGTGTCGTAGTGCTTCAGCACGTCCACGTACGGCTCCAGCGGCGTGCCCGGCTTCACCGACAACCCGGCCTTCGCCCCCGCCCCGCGCAGGTCCTTCGCCAACCGCACCGGATCCGCCGCCGCCTCCACGTGCACCGTCACGTTGTACGCCCCGGCCTCCGCGTACCCCACGGCCCACCGGTCCGGATCCTCGATCATCAGGTGGCAGTCCAGCGGCAGGTCGGTCGCCTTGCGCAGCGCCTTCACCACCGGCAGGCCGATGGTCAGGTTGGGCACGAAGTGCGCGTCCATGACGTCCACGTGCAGCCAGTCCGCCGTCGGCACGGCGGCGGCCTCGTCGGCGAGACGGGCGAAATCGGCGGACAGGATGCTCGGGGCGATCATCGGGTGGTGGACCACGGCTGGTGAGTCTAGGCTTCCACGATTGCCCGGACCTGCCCGGGAGTCATATTTCACCCCGGCACGCAAACGGCCCTTTCCGACTACTCACGCGGGTAGTTCCCTAGCCGTGTGGTGGCCATTACGTTCATCACCCGGGGGGCAGCAACTGGGGAGCACTGGGGATGAATGCCGAATTCCGTCACAAGATCGCACTGATCACCGGGGCCTGCTCACCGCTCGGCTCCGAGGTGGTCGAGTCACTGGCCAGGCAGGGCGCGCTGGTCGCGGCCGTCGACAGCGACGGCGCGAGACTCGCCGACCTGGTCGAACGCCTCCACGGCCAGGGCCTGCGCATCGCGGGCCGGCAGATGGACGTCACCTCGAGCGCCGCCGTGGACGCCCTCGTCGACCAGCTGGAACGGGAGTTCGGCCCGATCGACGCCCTGGTGGCCATGGCCGGCGCACTGCGCCCGGGCCCGGCGCTGTCCATCACCGACGAGGACTGGGCGCACAGCTTCGCCGTCAACGTCGACGGCGTCTTCAACGTCTGCCGCGCCGTCGCCGGCCGGATGGTCGAACGGGGCCGGGGCACGATCGCCATGGTGCCCGCCCACGCCGTCGCCGTCCCGCGCTCGGGAATCGCCGCCTACGCCGCCTCCCGGGCCGCCGCCATCGCCTACACCGAGTGCCTGGCCGTCGAAGTCGCCGCCCGAGGCGTCCACTGCGCCGTCGTGGCCCCGACCGACGTCCGCCGCGTCGCCGACGAAGTCAAGTTCCTCCTCGCCGACACCACCACCAACCCCATCGAAGACGCCCTCGGCGCCTGACCACAACACCAACCCCAGCACCGCCGCCACCACCACAACCAACCCCCAACCAGCCACAACGGACCCGCCACACCACCACCGAGGCTCGATTTGACATGGGTTCGAGTGCCTTAGGCTGGTCGGAGCCGGCAGGCCTGGCGGGACGCTTTTC
>NZ_JBHYXZ010000010.1:0-281 GCF_042752395.1 Actinosynnema sp. NPDC059335
GCCCTACCGCGCGTGTCAAGGGGGCGCTTCCAGCCCTACCGCACCTTGCGCCGGAACCGCCCCCTTGACACGTGCGGTAGCCCTCGTGGAGGTCGGCGGGATGACACGAAACCCGGCCCACGCCGGTACAGGGGCTTGACCACCGAACCCCGTCATCCTGCTGATCTGCCCGTCCGGCGAGGACGCTTTTAATCTTTTGGCCCCCCCCCCCCCCCCCCCCCCCCCCCCGCCGGCGCGCCCCCCGCCCCCCCCCCCCCCCCCCCCCCCCCCCGCCGCCACCC
>NZ_JBHYXZ010000010.1:291-6026 GCF_042752395.1 Actinosynnema sp. NPDC059335
AAACTATAGTCGGCAGAGACAGATGTGTATAAGAGACAGCCGACATCCTGCTGATCTGCCCGTCCGGCGAGGACGCTTTTAATCTTTTCCCCCACCCCGACCCCCACCCCGCCGGAACCCCACCCCCGCCGCGACCCCCCACCCCAACCCCACTCGAACCGACCCTCCACCCCGCCCCACCCCCAGACCGCACTATTGCGGTTACGCCGAATGCGTGGACACCACGCGTTCGGCCCTTCACGTCCACCAACAGAGCCCTCCCTGCGGGTAGCGTGCCGGCCGTGACCACTCCGGAGCCGCCACCGTCGCACGTGCGTGCCGCCTTCGGCGCGCGCGACGCCGAGCCGGAGCTGATCGACGGCGGCCCGGTGTGGCGGTGCGGCGACGTCGCCATCCGACCGGCCGGCAACCCGGCCGAAGCCACCTGGGTGGCCAAGACCCTGGACGCCCTGGACGTCGACAACCTGCGCGTCGCCCGCCCCCTGCGCTCCACCGACGGCCGGTACGTCGTCGGCGGCTGGGCGGCGACCAAGTACCTGTCCGGCCGGGCCGAGCCGCGTCACGACGAGGTGGTCGACGTGGCCGTCAAGCTGCACCGCGCGACCGCCGACCTGCCCAAGCCCCGCTTCCTGGACTCCCGCGCGGACCTGTTCGCCACCGCCGACCGCTGCGCCTGGGACGAGGAGGAGGCCGACCTGGACCCGGACCTGGGCGGCCGGCTGTTCGACCGGTGCGCGGCCTACCGCAAGCCGGTCGCGCTCAAGCCCCAGGTCGTGCACGGCGACCTGTTCGGCACCGTCCTGTTCGCCGGCGACGCCGCCCCGGCGGTCATCGACTTCGTCGCCTACTGGCGGCCCGCGCCCTACGGCGCGGCGATCGTCGTGGTGGACGCGCTGTCGTGGGGTGGCGCGGATCACGGCCTGGCGCGGCGGTGGGCTCACCTGGACGAGTGGCCGCAAATCCTCCTGCGCGCGACCCTGTTCCGGCTCGCCGTCCACGCGCTGCACCCGCGTTCGAGCGCACGATCTCTGGCGGGCCTGGAGCGAACGGCCGAGCTGGTCCTCGAACTGCTGTGACCTCACCCGTCACGCGCCGTGGCTGAGCAGGCAAGTTCGCGCGGATGAAACAATCCACGATCTGCCGTTAACAGCCGCTTCCTACCGTCGGCCAGGTGACCGCCTCCGGCAGCCTCGACACCTCCAGCACCTCCCGCGCGAACACGACCGCAACCGGCAAGACCGGCGCCGTCGACACGCACTGCCCCTACTGCGCCCTGCAGTGCGCGATGTCGATCACCGACGGCAGGGTGTCACCGCGGGAGTTCCCGACCAACCGGGGCGGCCTGTGCCAGAAGGGCTGGACCTCCGCCGAGCTGCTGACCTCGCCCGCCCGCCTGACCACCCCGCTGGTCCGCCGCGACGGCGAACTCGTCGAAGCCACCTGGGACGAGGCGCTCGACCTGGTCGCCGCCAGGCTGCGCGCACTGCGCGAGGCCCACGGTCCCGACTCGGTCGCCGTGTTCGGCGGCGGCGGGCTGACCAACGAGAAGTCGTACCTGCTGGGCAAGTTCGCCCGCGTCGCGCTGGGCACGTCGCAGATCGACTACAACGGCCGGTTCTGCATGTCGAGCGCCGCCGCGGCCTGCACGAAGGCGTTCGGCCTGGACCGCGGCCTGCCGTTCCCGGTCACCGACCTCGACCACGCGGACGCGATCCTGCTCGTCGGCGGCAACCCGGCGGAGACCATGCCGCCGTTCCTGCAGCACCTGCGCGACGCCGAGCTGATCGTCGTGGACCCCCGCCGCACGCCCACCGCCGAGCTGGCCACGCTGCACCTGCGCCCGGCCCCCGGCACGGACCTCGCGCTGGCGCTGGGCCTGCTGCACACCGCCGTCGCCGACGGCCACCTCGACCAGGCGTACCTGGACGACCGCACCACCGGCTTCGCCGACGCGTGGCGCATCGCCGCGACGTGGTGGCCGGAACGGGTGGAGCGCGTCACCGGCGTGCCCGTCGCCGACCAGCGCGCCGCGGTGCGGATCCTCGCCGAGGCCGCCAACGCCTACGTCCTCACCGGCCGCGGCACCGAGCAGCACGCCAGCGGCGCGGACACGGTGTCGGCGTGGATCAACCTGGCCCTGGCCCTCGGCCTGCCCGGCCGGCGCGGCTCCGGCTACGGCTGCCTCACCGGCCAGGGCAACGGCCAGGGCGGCCGGGAGCACGGCCAGAAGGCCGACCAGCTCCCCGGCTACCGCAAGATCGACGACCCGGCGGCCCGCGCGCACGTGATGGACGTCTGGGGCGTGGACGACCTGCCCGGTCCGGGCCGGTCCGCCTACGAACTCCTCGACGCCCTCGGCCAACCGGGCGGCCCGAAGGCGCTGCTGGTGTTCGGCAGCAACGTGATCGTCTCCGCGCCGCGCTCGCAGCACGTCGCCGACCGGCTCGCCGCCCTGGACCTGCTGGTCGTGGCGGACCTGGTGCTGTCCGAGACCGCCGCCGTCGCGGACGTCGTGCTGCCGATCACCCAGTGGGCCGAGGAGAGCGGCACGATGACCAACCTGGAGGGCCGGGTCCTGCTGCGGCAGGTGGCCGTCGCCCCGCCCGAGGGGGTGCGCAGCGACCTGGACGTGCTGCGCGGCCTGGCGACCCGCCTCGGCCAGCCGGCCGAGCGGTTCCCGACCGACCCGGAAACGGTGTTCGAGGAACTGCGGCGGGCCTCCGCGGGCGGCACGGCCGACTACTCGGGCGTGACCTACGAGCGGCTGCGCGCCGGCGAGGCGCTGCACTGGCCGGTCGTGCGGGAGAGCACCCCGCGCCCGTTCCTCGACCGCTTCGCCCACCCCGACGGCCGGGCCAGGTTCGTGCCGGTCGAGCACCGCGGGCCCGTCGAGCGGCCGGACGCCGACTACCCGCTCCAGGCCACCACCGGCCGGGTGCTCCAGCACTACCAGTCCGGGGCGCAGACCCGGTTGGTGGGCGAGCTGAACCGGGCCGAGCCGGAGGCGTACGTGGAGGTCCACCCGGACACCGCGACGCGCGCCGGCCTGCGCCACGGCGACCTGGCGGCCGTGGTCTCGCGGCGCGGCCGGACCGTGGCGCGGGTGCGCTGCGTGCCGTCCCTGCGGATCGACGTGGTGTTCCTGCCCTTCCATTACGCGGGGGAGGGCCGGGCGAACCTGCTGACCAACCCGGCGCTCGACCCGACCAGCCGGATGCCCGAGTTCAAGGTGTGCGCGGTCCGATTGGAGTCGGTATGAGGAACGTTGTCGTCGTGGGCTACGGCATGGCCGGCGCCCGGCTGGCCGACGAGCTGCGCCGCCGCGACCCGAAGGCGGAACGCGTCTCGGTGACGGTGCTGGGCGACGAGGCGCACCCGGCGTACAACCGGGTGCTGCTGTCCAGCGTGGTGGCGGGGTCGCTCACGCCCGAGGCCGTGCGGCTGCACGACCCCGACTGGGCCGCCGAGCACCACGTGGACCTGCGGCTCGGCGGCGCCGTCACCAAGGTCGACCGGACCCGCCGGGTCGTGCACGTGGACGACACCGAGGTGCCCTACGACGCGCTCGTGCTGGCCACGGGCGCGCGGTCGTGGGTGCCGCCGACACCGGGCCTGGTGGACGGCAACGGCACCCTCGCGCCCGGCGCGGTGGCGTTCCGCTCGCTGGACGACTGCGCCCGGATCGTGGCGCGGGCCACCCCCGGCACGCCGGTCGCCGTGCTCGGCGGGGGACTGCTCGGCCTGGAGGCCGCCCGGGGCCTGGCCGGCCGGGGCTGCCTGGTCACCGTGGTGCACCCGGTCGGGCACCTGATGGAGCGCCAGCTCGACCCCGGCGCGGGCCGCGTGCTGGCCACCACGCTGCGGGGCCTGGGCATCGAGTTCCGGCTCGGCGTGCTCGCCACGCGGTACGTGCCCGGCGAGGGGCTGGAGCTGGACGACGGCACGCACGTGCCCGCGGACCTGGTCGTCGTCTCGGCGGGCGTGCGCCCGGAGATCGGGCTGGCCGAGCAGGCGGGCATCGAGGTCGACCGCGGCATCCTGGTGGACGACGCGCTGCGCACCAGCGACCCGAGGGTGCACGCCATCGGCGACTGCGCCCAGCACGTCGGCACGGTGTCCGGCCTGGTGCAGCCCGCGTGGGAGCAGGCCGCGGTGCTCGCCGACCGGCTCACCGGCGTCGCCCCGGCCGCGCGGTACACCGGCACCACGGTCGTGACCAGGCTCAAGGCCCGGGACGTCGACCTGGCCGCGCTGGGCGACGTGCACGTCGACGTCGACTCGCCCGACGACGAGGTGCTGTGCTTCCAGGACCCGGCCCGCGGCCGGTACGCGAAGCTCGTGCTGCGCGACGACCGGGTGACCGGCGCGATCGTGCTCGGCGCGCCCGACGCGGCCGCCGCCATCACCCAGCTGTTCGACCGCGGCCTGCCCGCGCCGACCGACCGGCTCGCGCTGCTGCTCGGCCGCGCGCTGCCCGCCGAGAACGAGGCCAGCCCGGCCGACCTGCCCGCGTCCGCGGTGGTGTGCCGGTGCAACACGGTCAGCAAGGGCCAGCTGGTCAGCGCCTGGCGCGCGGGCGCGACCACCGTCTCCGCGATCGCGGAGGTCACGCGTGCGAGCACGGGCTGCGGCGGCTGCAAGGACGCCGTGTGCGGCATCGTCGACTGGCTCGCCGCCTCACAGCCCCAGTCCGCTTGATGTGCGCGGGAGTTGCCGCCGACGACACCTGTCCGAACGTCGGGGTAACGGGCCGTTCCTACGGTTCGCGCAACGGGAAAACGGTGACCGGGAGGGTCCGATGAGCACGGTGGTGGAGACCCAGGGCGTTGCGCCGCAGGCGAAGCGCGGAGGTCGGTGGATCGAGCACTGGGAGCCCGAGGACCCGTCGTTCTGGGAGACGACCGGCCGGCGGGTCGCCCGCAAGAACCTGATCTTCTCGATCCTCGCGGAGAACCTCGGCTTCACGGTGTGGAGCCTGATGAGCATCGTGGTCGTCAGCCTCGGCCAGGTGGGCTTCAGCTTCAGCGTCGGCCAGACGTTCTGGCTGCTGATCGTGCCGAACCTGGTCGGCTCGGTGCTGCGCATCCCCTACACGTTCGCGGTGCCGCGGTTCGGCGGCCGGGCGTGGACCACGATCAGCGCGGCCCTGCTGCTGATCCCGTGCACGATGCTGGTCGTCGCCGTCACCAACCCCGGCACGCCGTACTGGTTCTTCCTCCTCACGTCGGCCGCGATGGGCTTCGGCGGCGGCAACTTCTCGTCCTCCATGGCCAACATCTCGTTCTTCTACCCGGAGGGCAAGAAGGGCCTGGCGCTCGGCCTGAACGCGGCGGGCGGCAACCTCGGCGTGGCCATGGTGCAGCTCGTCGTGCCGATCATCATCTCCCTCGGCACGGGGATCAACCTGGCCTACGCGGCGCTGTTCTGGATGCCGTTCATCGTGGTCGCCGCGGCCTGCGCCTGGTTCCTGATGGACAGCCTCGCCCAGGCCAAGCCCGACGGCACGTCCTACCGCAAGGCGATGTCGAACAAGCACACGTGGGTGATGTCGTTCCTGTACATCGGCACGTTCGGCTCGTTCATCGGGTTCTCGTTCGCGTTCCCGTCGCTGATCAAGCTCAGCTTCGTGGAGTACAAGAGCTTCGTCGGCCTGGCGTTCATCGGCGCGCTCATCGGCTCGGTGAGCAGGCCGTTCGGCGGGTGGCTCTCGGACCGGTTCGGCGGCGCGCGGATCA
>NZ_JBHYXZ010000010.1:6124-27976 GCF_042752395.1 Actinosynnema sp. NPDC059335
AGCTTCGTCGGCCTGGCGTTCATCGGCGCGCTCATCGGCTCGGTGAGCAGGCCGTTCGGCGGGTGGCTCTCGGACCGGTTCGGCGGCGCGCGGATCACCACCGTGACGTTCTTCGGCCTGGCGGCCGGCACGGTCGGCCTGCTGCTCAGCATCGAGGTCCGCAGCTTCGCGCTGTTCTTCGGCTCGTTCATCGCGCTGTTCGTGCTGGCCGGCGTGGGCAACGGCTCGACCTACCGGATGATCCCGGCCATCTTCGCCACGCAGGCCGACGACGTCCGGGCGGCCAAGCGGCAGGCCGCCGCGGTGGTCGGCATCGCGGGCGCGGTCGGGGCGTTCGGCGGGGTGCTCGTCAACCTCGTGTTCAAGTTCTCCCTCGAAGGGAGCAAGACGCTGGCGCCGGCGCTCACCGCGTTCCTGGTGTTCTACGGCCTGTGCGTCGCCACCACGTGGTGGTTCTACCTGCGGCGTCGGGTCTTCGCCCGGGTGCCCAGCCTCGCCTACGCCGGCGTGTGACCCACACAACGCCCTGACGTGCGGTGTGAGGCTGCTTTAACGCCTGCGCAACATTCGCGACCTTGGCACGACACGGCGCCCGGTGAGCATGGAACCGGGCGGAAGAAGGGATTGGTCCCATGACGCGAACGCTGGTGGTGGTCGGTCACGGCATGGTCGGTCACCGGCTCGTGGAGGCCCTCCGCGAGCAGGACGTGACCGGTCGGTGGCGGATCGTCGTGTTCGCCGAGGAGACCCGCCCGGCCTACGACCGGGTCGCCCTCTCGTCCTACGTGGACGGTTGGGACGCCGGGGCGCTCGCCCTCGCGCCCCACGACGACGCCGTCGAGCTGCACCTGGACGACAAGGTGGTGCACCTCGACCGGCACGCCAGGGTGGTGCGCACCGCGAGCGGCCGGGAGCAGCGCTACGACGCGCTGGTCCTGGCCACCGGCTCGGTGCCGTTCGTGCCGCCGGTGCCCGGCCGCGACCTGCCCGGCTGCCACGTCTACCGCACCATCGACGACCTGGACGGCATCCGCGCCACGGTCGAGTCCGCGCACGCCGCCGGGCGGCACGCGGGCATGGTCCTCGGCGGCGGCCTGCTCGGCCTGGAGGCGGCCAACGCGCTGCGCGGCATGGGCATCTCCCCGCACGTGGTGGAGCTGGGCCCGCGGCTGATGCCGCTCCAGGTGGACGAGGGCGGCGGCGGCCTGCTCAAGCGCCTGGTGGAGAAGCTGGACCTGACCGTGCACACCGGCACGTCCGCGTCGTCCATCGAGCAGGACGGCGAGCGGCTCATCGCCAAGCTGTCCAACGGCGTCGAGCTGGACCTGGACGTCGTGGTGTTCTCCGCGGGCATCCGGCCGCGCGACGAGCTGGCCCGCGCGGCCGGCCTCGCCGTCGGCGAGCGCGGCGGCATCGTGGTCGACAAGGCGTGCCGCACCTCCGACGAGCACGTCTACGCCATCGGCGAGTGCGCGAACCTCGACGGCACGGTGTACGGGCTGGTCGCCCCCGGCTACTCCATGGCCGAGGTGGTCGCCGACCGCCTGCTCGGCGGGGCGGCCGAGTTCCCCGGCGCGGACCTGTCCACCAAGCTCAAGCTCCTCGGCGTGGACGTCGCCTCGTTCGGCGACGCGCACGCCCGGCAGGAGGGCGCGCTGGAGGTCGTCGTCAACGACGCCGTGGCGGGCACCTACGCGAAGGTCGTGGTGTCCGACGACGCGAAGACCCTGCTCGGCGGCATCCTGGTCGGCGACGCGTCGAAGTACACCGTGCTGCGGTCGCTGGTCGGCCGGCCCGTGCCGGGCGACCCGGTGGGGCTGATCGGGCCCGAGGGCGGCGTCGAGCTGTCCATGCCGCACGACGCGCAGGTGTGCTCGTGCCACGCGGTCACCAAGCAGCGGATCGTGGACGTGGTGAACTCCGGCGAGGCCGTCGACGTGCCGGGCATCAAGGCGTGCACCAAGGCGGGCACCGGCTGCGGCTCGTGCGTGCCGATGCTGAAGAAGCTGCTGGCCGAGTGCGGCGTGGAGCAGTCCCGCGCGCTGTGCGAGCACTTCGACCACTCCCGCGCCGACCTGTTCGAGATCGTCCGCTCCACCGGCATCACCACGTTCAGCGAGCTGATCTCCCGGCACGGCCGCGGCGCGGGCTGCGACCTGTGCAAGCCCGCCGTCGCCTCGATCCTCGCGTCGCTGGACAACGGGCACGTGCTGGAGGGCGAGCAGGCCACCCTCCAGGACACCAACGACCGCTTCCTGGCGAACATGCAGCGCAACGGCACCTACTCGGTCGTGCCGCGCATCCCCGGCGGCGAGATCACGCCGGAGAAGCTCATCGTCATCGGCGAGGTCGCCCGCGACTTCGGCCTCTACACCAAGATCACCGGCGGCCAGCGGATCGACCTGTTCGGCGCGACCGTGGACCAGCTGCCGCTGATCTGGAAGCGCCTGGTCGACGCCGGGTTCGAGTCCGGCCACGCCTACGGCAAGGCGCTGCGCACGGTGAAGTCGTGCGTGGGCACCACCTGGTGCCGCTACGGCGTGCAGGACTCGGTGTCGCTGGCCATCGAGCTGGAGCTGCGCTACCGGGGCCTGCGGTCGCCGCACAAGCTCAAGTCCGCCGTGTCCGGCTGCGCCCGCGAGTGCGCCGAGGCGCGCGGCAAGGACTTCGGCGTCATCGCGACCGAGAAGGGCTGGAACCTCTACGTCGGCGGCAACGGCGGCTTCACGCCCCGCCACGCCGACCTCCTCGCGTCCGATGTGGACACCGAGACGTTGATCAAGCTGATCGACCGGTTCCTGATGTTCTACATCCGCACCGCGGACCGGTTGCAGCGCACCTCGACCTGGATCGAGTCGCTGGAGGGCGGGCTGGACCACCTGCGCGACGTCGTCGTGAACGACAGCCTCGGCATCTGCGCCGACCTGGAGGCCGCGATGGCCAAGCACGTGGACAACTACGCCGACGAGTGGCGCGGCGTGCTGGAGGACCCGGAGAAGCTGTCCCGCTTCACCTCGTTCGTCAACGCGCCCGGCACGCCCGACCCGACGATCTCGTTCCGGGAGGAGCGCGGCCAGAAGGTGCCGGTCCTGTTGGGTGTTCCGAGTGTCGGCCAGGCGGAGGTGTCCCGATGACCCCGGTGTGCGAGTTGAGCGCCCTGCGGCCCGACCAGGGCGTCGCGGCGCTGCTCCCCGACGGTTCCCAGGTGGCCGTGTTCCTCACGTCGGCCGGGACGGTGCACGCGTTGGGCAACATCGACCCGTTCAGCGGCGCGGCGGTGCTGTCGCGCGGCATCGTCGGCGACCGCGGCGGCGTGCCGGTGGTCGTGTCACCGGTCTACAAGCAGGCGTTCGAGCTGTCGACCGGCAAGTGCCTCGACGACCCCTCGACCGGGGTGCCGGTGCACCCGGTGGTCGTGACCGACGGCGTCGTCCAGGTCGGGTCGCCGTGACCGCCGCCCCGCTGGCCGGGTACACGGTCGGGGTGACCGCCGCCCGGCGGGCCGACGAGCTCTCCGCGCTGTTGGAGCGCAAGGGCGCGACCGTGCTGCACGGCCCCGCGCTGCGGATCGTGCCGCTGCCCGACGACGCGGAGCTGCTGGCCGCGACCCGGGCCGTGGTGGAGGGACCGGTGGACGTCGCCGTGGCGACCACCGGCATCGGGTTCCGCGGCTGGGTCGAGGCGGCCGAGGGCTGGGGGCTGGCCGCGCGGCTGCTGTCGCGGCTGTCCGGGGCGAAGGTGCTGGCCAGGGGGCCGAAGGCGCGGGGCGCGGTGCGGGCCGCGGGGCTGGTGGAGGAGTGGTCGCCGGAGGGGGAGAGCAACGCCGAGCTGCTGGACCACCTGCTGCGGGCCGGGGTGGCCGGGCAGCGCATCGCGGTGCAGCTGCACGGCGACGTGCTGCCGGAGTTCACGTCGGCGCTGCGCGCGGCCGGCGCGGTGGTCGTGGAGGTCCCCGTCTACCGCTGGACCGGCCCGTCCGACCCCGCGCCGCTGGAACGGCTGCTGGAGGCCGTGCTGGCGCGCCAGGTGGACGCGTTGACGTTCACCAGCGCGCCCGCGGCGGCGTCCGTGCTGCGGGTCGCGGAGGCGATGGGCCGGCTGCCCGAGCTGACCGCCGCGCTGCGCCGGGACGTGCTGGTGGTGGGCGTCGGCGCGATCACCGCCGGGCCGCTCGTCGCCGCCGGGATCCCCGTGGTGCAGCCCGCCCGCGCCCGGATCGGCGCGCTGGCGCGCGAGCTGACCCTGCAACTGCCCGCGCGGGCGACCCGGCTGCGCATCGGGGGCCGCGACATCGAGCTGCGCGGCCAGGCCGTCGTGGTGGACGGCGAGCTGCGGCCCGTGCCGCCCGCGCCGATGGCCGTGCTGCGCGTGCTGGCCGCCGCGCGCGGCCGGGTGGTGTCCCGCCGGGACCTGCTGGCGGCGCTGCCCAGCGGCGGCGAGGAGCACGCCGTGGAGACCGCGATCGGCCGGCTGCGGTCCGCGCTGGGCGACTCGCGCGTGGTCGCCACGGTCGTCAAGCGCGGCTACCGGCTGGCCATGGACCCCGCCGGGGTGGCCGTATGACCCTGGTCCTCGTGGCGCACGGCACCCGCGACCCCGCCGGCGCCGTCGTCGTGGAAGAGATCGCGTCCCTGGTCCGGGCCAGGCTCGGCGGTGTGCCGGTGCGGGTCGCCTACGCGGACGTGCGGCAGCCGGACGTCACGGCGGTCCTGTCGTCGGTCGCCGGCCCGGCCGTGGTCGTGCCCGCCTTCCTGGCCGCCGGGTACCACGTGCGGGTGGACATCCCGGCGCAGGTCGAGGCGTCCGGGCACCCCGACGCGGTGATCACGGACCCGATCGGCCCGGCCCTGCTGCCCGCCGTGCTGGCCCGCCTGACCGAGGCGGGGTGGACGCCGGGCGACTCGGTGGTGCTCGCGGCGGCGGGCTCGTCGGACGTCCGGGCGCTGGCCGACGTGCGCGCCGCGGCCACCGCCCTGTCCCGCCGGGTCGGCCCGGTGACGATCGGCTACGCCGCCACCGCGGAACCCCGCGTCGCCGACGTGGTGGCCGCCGCGTCGGGCCGCGTCGCCGTCGCCTCGTGGCTGCTCGCGCCGGGCCTGTTCCACCGGGTGGTGGCGGAGTCGGGGGCGGCCGTGGTGGCGGCCCCGATCGGCGCGCACCTGCGCGTCGTGGAAGCCGTCCTGCTGCGCTACTACGAGGCCCGCTGCTTCCAGGACGTGGCCTGACGGGCCGGAATTGTCGGTCCTCGCCGGTAAGATCGAAAGCAGGGGTCCCCCCGGGCGGGGACCTCTGCGTGGTGTTGGTCCTGCGCAGCGTTGCCCGTGCCGCCCGACCCGTGTCGCCCGACCCGTGGCGGACCCGCTCCGCGATCCGTCGCGGCCGGCGAGCGGGGAAGCCTCGCCCCGGCGGACGGCCCGGTCGCCCCACCCGCCCCTGTCCACCGGCCGAGGCCGGCCGTGCCGTGGTCCCGGCCTGCCGTCCGGGAGGAGAACGCCGCCGGGGCAGGGCGGCGACCCCGACGGAATAGTTGAGGCTTCAACCAGGTTGTCGCGGGTGAGACCGCCGAACCCGGGCGGTCACCGTCCGAGGAGGCAGCCATGCCCGCCGTCACCGCCGACACCCTCACCCTCCCGCGCCTGCCCCGACTGCCCGAGGCCACGACCGCCTGGCGCGCGGTCCGGCGCGTGGTGCGGGCGCAGCGGTTCCTCGAAGGCGAGGGCTTCCAGGTGCGCCGCCCGTTCCCGGGCGTCGAACTGGCCGACGCGGACCCGTTCCTGCTCCTGGACCACATGGGCGCGGTCGAGTACGGCCCCGGCGAGGCCAAGGGCGCGCCCTGGCACCCGCACCGCGGCTTCGAGACCGTCACCTACATGATCGACGGCGTGTTCGAGCACCGGGACTCCACCGGTGGCGGCGGCGTGATCACCAACGGCGGCACGCAGTGGATGACCGCGGGCTCCGGGGTGCTCCACTCCGAGCTGCCGTCGCAGGAGCTGGTGGCCAAGGGCGGCCTGTTCCACGGCGTGCAGCTGTGGGTCAACCTGCCGAAGGCCGCCAAGTGGACCCCGCCGCGCTACCAGGACATCAACCCCGCCGACACGGTGCTGCTGTCCAGTGACGACGGCGGCGCGCTGGTCCGCGTGATCGCGGGCGACGTGGCGGGCCACCGCGGCCCGGGCATGACCCGCACGCCGATCACCTACCTGCACGCCACGATCAGCCCGCACGCCCACCTGACCCTGCCGTGGCCGGAGGACTTCACCGCGATGGTGTACGTGCTGTCCGGTCGCGGCACGGTAGGCGCGGAGGGCCGCCCGCTCGAGGAAGGCCACCTCGCCGTCCTCGACCGCGGCGCCGCGCTCACCATGGAGGCCGACACGACGTGGGACGTCCTCGTCCTGGGCGGCCTGCCGCTGCGCGAGCCCGTCGCGCGCTACGGGCCGTTCGTGATGAACACCCGCGCCGAGATCCTGCAAGCCATCGAGGACTTCCAAGCCGGGCGACTGGGCGTGACGCACGTCCCCCACGTCACCTCGGCGGACGAGGAGCTGTCATGACCGACATCCGCGAACTGCTGCGCAAGGGGCGCATGTTCCGCGCGTCCGGCGACCCGAGCGGCGCGGCGCGGTACCTGGCCGAGGCCGCCGAGCACGCGCCGCACGACCGGACCGTGCTGACCGAGCTGGCGCTCGCGCACTTCCAGTCCGCCGCGCTGGGCAAGGCCGAGGGCGTGCTCAGGTCCCTGGTCGAGCTGGACCCGTCGGACGGCTACACGCGCCTGCTGCTCGGCCGCACGCTGGCCCGGCAGAGCCGGCACGTCGAGGCGCTGCCCCAGCTGCGCCTCGCCGCCGCCATCACCCGCGACCCGGAGGTCGAGTCCGAGGTGGCCCGCGTCGAGGCGCGGGTCACCACAACCCGGGAGGCTCCTCCGCCTTCTCCTTGACCGCGTCCTCCCAGCGGTACGTGCGCAGGTCCACCCTGCCGTCGTCGGCGAGCACGCCCTCCTCCCGCAGGAGCTGCAACTGCTCGTCGGCGATGTGGGGCGCGCACGTGCCGTTGGCGCGCAGCACCCGGTGCCACGGCAGGTCGTGCCCGTCCTGGTTGAGCACCTGCCCGACCAGGCGGGGCGACGGCGCGCGGGCGATGTCGGCGACGTCACCGTAGGTCGCGACCCGGCCGCGCGGGATCCGGCGCACGACCTCGCGGACCATCTCGTGCAACTGTTCGTCCACGGCGACAGCTTTCCATGCGCGGGCGACGCGCCGCGCGCACGCCGTCGGTGGGGTGTGGTTGCATGCTCGCCGTGGCAGGGAGCAGCGCGCCGTTGCTGGTGCGCCGGGTGCGGCAGGAGGAGCCCCGGCGCGAGTGGGACGCACCCGCCCGCGCCGTGTTCGACCACCCCGGCGGGCCGCTGCGGGTGCTCGGCGGACCCGGCACGGGCAAGACGACGCTGCTGGCCGAAGTGGTCGCGCACCGCGTCCTGCACGGTGGCGCGGACCCGGAGAACGTCCTGGTCCTCACCCCCAACCGGCGCGCGGCCGAGGCGATGCGCGCCCACATCACCCGCCTGCTGACCGGGGCCCGCGCCGACGGCGTGCTGCCGACCACGCAGGAGCCGCTGGTCCGGACCGTCCACTCGTACGCCTTCGCGGTGCTGCGCGCCCAGGCCGTGCGGGCCGGGGAACCCGCACCGCGCCTGCTGTCCGGCCCCGAGCAGGACGCGGTCGTGCGCGAGCTGCTCGCCGGCGACGTGAGCATGGGCGCGCCGAAGTGGCCGGAACGCCTGCGCCCCGCCCTCACCCTGCCGGGGTTCGCCCACGAGCTGCGCGACCTGATGCTCCGCGCCACCGAACGCGGCCTCGCCCCGGAGGACCTGACCGAGCTGGGCCGCAAGCACGCACGCGAGGAGTGGGTCGCGGCCGGCCTGTTCGCCACCCAGTACGAGCAGGTCAACCTGCTCGCCAGCAGCGGCCAGGGGCACGCGCCGTCGTTCGACGCGGCGGAGCTGGTCGGCAGCGCGCTGCTCGCGTTCCAGACCGATCCGGACCTGCTCGCGGCCGAGCGGCGCCGGGTGCGGCACCTGCTCGTGGACGACGCCCAGCACCTCGACCCGCTGCAGCACGAGTTCATCCGCGTGCTGGGCCGGGCCGCGCACGAGTTCGTCCTGGCGGGCGACCCCGACCAGGCCGTGTTCTCGTTCCGGGGCGCGGACCCGGCGCTGCTCGCCGAGGCCGACGCCCCGGCCGTGGTGCTCACCACCGGCCACCGGATGGCCCCCGAGGTCCGGGCCGCGGTCGGCCGGCTCGCCGCCCGGCTGCCGGGCGCGTCGCCCACCCGCGAGGTCTCCCCGGTCGACGGCGCGGGCGCGGTCCAGGTCCGGCTGTTCGCGTCCGCCGCGCAGGAGGCGAGCTGGGTCGCCGACCAGCTGCGCCGCGCGCACCTGATCGACGGCGTGCCGTGGTCGGAGATGGCCGTCGTGGCCCGGTCGGCGACGCGGGCGCTGCCCGTGCTGCACCGGGCGCTGCTCGCCGCGGGCGTCCCGGTGGCCGTGCCGCGCGACGAGCTGCCGCTGGCCCGGCAACCGGCGGTGATGCCGTTCCTGGCGCTGCTGCGGTGCGCGGCCGTGCCCGGCAGCCTGGACGAGGACACCGCGGCGATGCTCCTGGCGTCGCCGCTCGGCGGCGCGGACCCGTTGGCGCTGCGGCGGTTGCGGCGCGGCCTGCGCCGGCTGGAGCTGGCCGCGGGCCGGGACCGGTCGAGCGGCGAGCTGCTGGTCGAGGTGATCGAGTCCGACGACCGGCTGGCCGCGCTGGAGGACGCCGAGGCGCAGCCCGCGCGGCGGATCGCGGGCCTGCTGCGCAAGGCGCGGCAGGGGATCGCGGACGGGCTGAGCGTCGAGCAGGTGCTGTGGGAGCTGTGGCAGGCCACCGGCCTGGAGTCGCGGTGGGTGGCGCAGTCCGCCCGGCACGGCACCGTCGGCCTGCGGGCCGACCGCGACCTGGACGCGATCGTGGCGTTGTTCGAGGCGGCGGCGAAGTACGTGGACCGGCTGCCCGGCTCGGGCGCCGAGGGCTTCGCCGACTACCTGGCCGCGCAGGAGATCGTCGGCGACACGCTGGCCGCGGCCGCGCCCACCGGCGAGGCGGTGTCCGTGCTCACCGCGCATGCCGCCGCCGGTCGTGAGTGGACGGTGGTGGCCGTGCCGGGCGTGCAGGAGGGCAGCTGGCCCGACCTGCGGCTGCGCGGGTCGCTGCTGGGCGTGGAGCGGATGGTCGACGTGGTGGCGGGCCTGTCGGCGGAGACGGTGTCCGCGGTCGCTCCGATCCTCGCCGAGGAACGGCGGCTGCTGCTGGTCGCCGCCAGCCGCGCCCGGCGGACGCTGCTGGTCAGCGCGGTGCGCGGGGAGGACGAGCAGCCGTCGCGGTTCCTGGACGAGATCGAGGAGCTGTCCACCGGCGAACCGGAGCGGCCGACGTTCACCCCCGAGCGCGGGCTCGTGCTGGCGGAGCTGGTCGGCGAGCTGCGGCGCGTGGTGTGCTCGGACGACGAATCCGCCGAACGGCGCGAGCGCGCGGCCGGGCAGCTGGCCCGGCTCGCGGCGGCGGGCGTGCCGGGGGCGCACCCCGACTCCTGGTACGGCCTGGCGGACGTCACCACGGACAGTCCGCTGTGGACGGAGGAGCACACGGTCAGCGTGTCGCCGTCCACCGTGGAGACGTTGGCCAAGTGCCCGCTGCGCTGGGTCGTCGAGCGGCACGGCGGGCAGGACCCGGCGGAGCTGGCGTCGATCACCGGCACGCTCGTGCACGCGCTGGCGCAGGCCGCCGCGACCGGGGCGGACGAGCAGGAGCTGCGGGCCAGGCTGGACGAGGCGTGGGCCGCGGTGGACGCGGGCGCGCCCTGGTTCTCCCGGCGCGAGCGGATCCGGGTCGAGCGCATGCTCGACACGTTCCTCACGTGGCTCGCGTCCAGCCGCTCCCAGCTCACCCAGGTCGCGGTCGAGGAGGAGATCTCCGTGGAGGTCCCCCGCCCGGACGGCGGGCCGAAGCTGCGGGTCCGCGGCCGCGTCGACCGGCTGGAGACCGACCGCGACGGCCGGCCCGTCGTGGTGGACGTCAAGACCGGCAAGACCCCGGTGAGCAGGAACGACGCGCAGGAGCACCCCCAGCTCGCCGTCTACCAGCTCGCCTCGGCGCTCGGCGGGTTCACGCACCTCGGCCTCGGCACCGACCCCGGCGGCGCGCGGCTGCTGTACGTGGCCAAGGAGGACAGGAAGACCGGCGCGGTGGAGCGCGAGCAGGCCCCGCTGGACGAGCAGGGCGTGCGGGTGTGGCTGGAGGCGGTGCAGCTCGCCGCCGGGTCCAGCGTCGGGCCGCAGTACCGGGCCGCGGAGAACGCCGACTGCGACCGCTGCCCGGCCCGCACCACCTGCCCGGTGCACTCCTCCGGCCGCCAGGTCAGCCAATAGGGCGGTCTGACCAGCCACTTCGCCGCCGCCCTGCGGGTCGCCGAAGCGGGCGGGGGCCGACCACGGAGAATGCCCGATGTGGTCCTGCCGAGCGGAGTCGAACGTGCGGGCGAGCCGGTCGCGCTCGCCGGCCCGTTCGAGGTCGCCGAGGCGCTCGGCCTGCCCAAGCCGACCCCCGAGCAGGCCGCCGTCGTCGCCGCGCCCACCGCGCCAGCCCTCGTCGTCGCGGGCGCGGGCGCGGGCAAGACGGAGACCATGGCCGCCCGCGTCGTGTACCTGGTCGCCAACGGCTTCGTCACGCCCGACCGCGTCCTCGGCCTGACGTTCACCCGCAAGGCCGCCCGCCAGCTGTCCGACCGGGTGCGGCTGCGGCTGCGCCGGCTCGCCGGGTCGCCCCTGCTGGACCGGCTGGACCCGAGCGGCGAGCGGCGGGCCGCGGTGCTGACCACCGAGCCGGTGATCCTCACCTATCACGCCTATGCGGGCCGGCTGGTCGGCGAGCACGGCCTGCGGCTGCCCGTGGAGCCGGGCGTGCGGCTGCTCACCGAGACCGCCGCGTGGCAGCTCGCGCACCGCGTGGTGTCCACCTGGACGCAGGACCTCGACACCGACAAGGTGCCCGCGACCGTGACCGGCTACCTGCTCGCGCTGGCCGGGGAGCTGGGGGAGCACCTGGTCGAGCCGGACGCGTTGCGGGAGCACGCCGAGCGGCTGTGCGCGCTGATCGAGAACGCGCCCAGGACGGCCCGCCAGCGCGACGGCCTGCCGGAGTCGCTGAAGGCCGTGGTGAACGCCCAACGGCTGCGCGTCCACCTGCTGCCGCTGCTGGAGGCGTACCAGGCGCGCAAGCGGCGTGAGGCGGCGATGGACTTCGCCGACCAGATGTCGCTGGCCGCCCGGCTCGCGTCCGAGCACCCGGAGGTCGTGCGCGGCGAGCGCGAGCGGTACGGGGCGGTACTGCTGGACGAGTACCAGGACACCGGCCACGCGCAGCGCGTGCTGCTGCGGTCGTTGTTCGGGCGGGGCGAGCCCATGGCGGTCACGTCGGTGGGCGACCCGGCGCAGGCGATCTACGGCTGGCGCGGCGCGTCCGCGGCGAACCTGCCCCGGTTCGTGCAGGACTTCCCGCCCGCGAAGAAGTACGGCCTGCTCACCAGCTTCCGCAACCCGCCGGAGGTGCTGGCGCTGGCCAACGCCGTGTCCGCGCCGCTGCGCGCCACGGGCCTGGACGTGGACGAGCTGCGCGCCCGGGACGGGGCCGGTCCCGGCGACGTGCGCGTGGCGTTGTTCGGCGACGTGCGGCAGGAGCTGGACTGGGTGGCCGACACCGTCGCCGCGCAGTGGGAGCAGCACCTGGACACCAGCGACGAGCCGCCGACCGCCGCGGTGCTGGTGCGCCGGCGCGCGGACATGGCCAACATCGCGGCGGCGCTGCGGGAACGCGGCCTGCCGGTCGAGGTCGTCGGCCTGGGCGGGCTGCTGGACGAGCCGGAGGTCCGCGACCTGACCAGCGCCCTGCGGGTGCTGGTCGACCCGCTGGCGGGCACCGCCGCCGCCCGGCTGCTCACCGGCTCGCGGTGGCGCGTCGCCGCCTACGACCTGGCCGCGCTGTGGGCGCGGGCCCGCGACCTGGCGGGCGCGCCGAGCCGGCAGGCCGTGGCGGACGACCCGCTGGCCGTGATCGCCGACGCCCTGCCCGGCGAGCACGCCGAACAGGCCGGCCTCGCGGACGCGCTGGACGACCCCGGCGACCCGACCGCGTACTCGGCGGAGGGCTACCGGCGGATCCGGCGGCTGGGCGCGGAGCTGTCGGCGCTGCGCCGGCGGCTGGACCAGCCGCTGCCCGACCTGGTCGCCGACGTCGAGCGCACCCTGCTGCTGGACATCGAGGCGATGGCCCGGCCGGGCGGCGTGGGCCGGGCGCACCTGGACGCGTTCGCCGACGTGGTCAACGACTTCGCCGCGGCCAGCCCGTCGGCGACCCTGCCCGCGCTGCTCGACTACCTGCACACCGCCGAGCAGGCCGAGGACGGGCTGGAACCCGGCGAGGTCGAGGTGGCGGAGAACCGGGTCCAGGTGCTGACCATGCACTCCGCGAAGGGCCTGGAGTGGCACATCGTCGCCGTGCCGCACGTGGTCAAGGACGTGTTCCCGGGGCGGAAGAAGTCGTCGAGCTGGCTGCGCTCGGTGGCCGAGCTGCCCGCCGAGCTGCGCGGTGACGCGGCGGACCTGCCGAAGCTGCGCGTCGCGCCCGACGCCAACCGCAAGGAGGTGGAGGAGGCGCTGGTCCGGCACGAGGAGGAGTTCGACGAGCGCCGGCTGGTGGAGGAGCGGCGGCTGCTGTACGTGGCGCTGACCAGGTCCGAGCACAGCCTGCTGGTGTCCGGGCACTGGTGGGGCGAGACGGGCGACAAGCCGAAGGGCCCGTCCGCGTTCCTGACCGAGATCCGCGAGGCCGTGCTGGCCGCCGACCACCCGCCCGCCGACATCGCGCACTGGGCCCCCCGACCGGCCGAGGACGAGCCGAACCCCCTGGCGTCGCAGACGAAGACGGCCCAGTGGCCCACCGACCCGCTGGGCAAGCGGCGCGCCGCCGTCGCCGAGGGCGCCGAGCTGGTCCTGGCCGCCCTGGCCCGCACCCCCGACCCGCGCGAGTCGAACCCCCGGGTCCCGGGTGTCGAACCTCCAGGCCCCCCGAATTCCACGGTCGGGCACCCCGCGCCGGGGGATCTCGAACCGCCTCCGGACCCGGCGTTCGAGGATGTGGAACCGCCCCCGGACCCCGCCTCCGACGACCTCGAACCGCCCCCGGACCCGGCGTTCGAGGATCTCGAACCCCCTGCGGACCCCGGGGTTGACGACCTCGAACCGCCGGCGTTCGGCGACCTCGACGCACCCCCCGATCCGGAGACCGACGACCCGCACCCGGAGGGCTGGGTCGAGACCGACGACCCGGACCCGGAGGGCTGGGTCGAGACCGACGACCCGGACCCGGAGGGCTGGGCGCGCGACGTGGACGTGCTCCTCGCCGAACGCGCCGCCGCGGCCGACCGCCGGGAACGCGTCGTGCTGCCCGACCACCTGTCGGTGAGCCAGCTGGTCGAGCTGGCCGCCGACCCGGACCTCCTCGCCCGCCGGCTGCGCCGCCCGCTGCCGTTCCCCCCGAACCCGCTGGCCCGGCGCGGCACGGCGTTCCACACCTGGCTGGAGCAGCGGTTCGGCGCGAGCCGCCTGTTCGACCTGGACGAGCTGCCCGGCGCGGCCGACGAGGGCGCGGCCCCCGACGCCGACCTCGCCCGCCTCCAGGAGGCGTTCTTGGCGAGCCGCTGGGCCGACCGCGTGCCGCACGACGTCGAGGTGCCGTTCGAGGCGGAGGTCGACGGCCTGTCCGTGCGCGGCCGGATGGACGCCGTGTTCGCCGACGACGACGGCGGCTGGACCGTGGTCGACTGGAAGACCGGGGCCGTGCCGGACGAGGACCGGCTCCCCGCGCTGTCGGTGCAGCTCGCCGCCTACCGGCTGGCGTGGGCGTCGCTGACCGGGACCCCGGTCGAGAAGGTGCGGGCGGCGTTCCACTACGTGCGGCAGGACCACACGCTGCGCCCCGCGGACCTGCTCGACGCCGACGGCCTGCGCGAGCTGATCCGCTCGATCCCGAGCTAGCCCGATCCCGGGCTAGCCGCCCGATCCCGGGCTAGCCGCCCGATCCCGGGCCGGCGCGATCCCGAATCAGCCGGTCACCCGGGCGTCCACGGGAACTTCCTTCAGCACCCGGTCGTAGAGCACCTCCAGCAGCCAGCGCCCGAACAGGGACGGCCCGAACTCCGTCGACCGGTCCTCCGGCGGCACCAGCAGCTCGGCCGGGCCGGCCGCGTCCACCGCGACCACGCCGATGCCGTAGTAGTCCAGCTCGATCAACGGCCACGACCGCACGCCCTGCTGCGCGGGCAGCACGACCGCGCAGGGCGCGAGCGTCATGAGCGTGCCGCAGGACTGCAACGCCCGGTCGACCGTGGATTCACCCACCAGCACCCCGACCAGCTCCACGGCGGGCACGGGCAGCCGGTCGTGCGCGGCCGGCTCGAACCACGACCGGAACCACGACGGGTCGGCCTGCGGCGGCCAGCCGTTCGCCGTGCGCCACTCGTGCACGTCGGCACGGACCCGCACGACGGCCGACACCTGGTGGCCCAGCACGGCGACGTCGGGCACGACGACGCCACGCCAGCCCAGCGCCGACGCGGCATGGTGGAGGAGCGGTTGCACTCGGGCATCCTAGAACTGGTTGCGGTTTCAATGACAGACCCACGGCCGCGCTGGGTGGTGGACCCGGCGCGGAGAGTGATCAGGGACTTGAGCGTCCCACGCGCAAGGCCCACAGGATGAGCGGCACCTGCAACGGCAACCGACCGTAGGCGACGGCCCTCACCCTCGGTGACTTCCCCCGGAGGTCGTAGGCCATCTTGACGTTGGCCGGGAACACCGCCGCGAAGAACGCGGCCGCCAGCTTCCCGCCCAGACCCCGCGTGCGCGGCGTCGCGACCGCCGCGGCCAACGCGACCTCGGCGGCGCCGGACAGGTACGTCCAGGTCCGAGGCTTGCCCGGCAGCGCCCGCGGCACGATCGCGTCGTACGGCTTCGGCTTGGCGAAGTGCGTGACGCCCGCGGCGCCGAGCAGCCCGGCCAGCGCGAGCGCCGACCACGAACGGGCGGGAGTCGGTTGCATGGGATCACCCTGTCATGAGGGACGCCGTCCGGCTCTCCCAGGGTTATCCTCCCGCACCGTGAGCGGTGATCCCGAAAATCCCGACCATCCCGAGCGGGCGGCCGTGGCCGCGTCCGCCGACGACTTCGTCGCCGGACTGCGCGAGTGGCTGGCCATCCCGTCGATCGGGGCCGACCCGGCGCACCACGGCGACGTGGCCGCGTCCGCGCACTGGCTCGCCGGAGCGCTGCGCCGCGACGGCTGGCCCGACGTGCGGGTCTGGGACGAGGGCCCGGCGCTGCCCGCCGTGTACGCCTGCTGGCCCGCCGCCGACCCCGACGCGCCCACCGTGCTCGTCTACGGCCACCACGACGTGCAGCCGGTCGACCCGGTCGAGCAGTGGCACACGCCGCCGTTCGAGGCGACGCTGGTCGGCGACGAGCTGTTCGGCCGGGGCGCCAGCGACGACAAGGGCCAGGTCGCGATGCACCTGCTCGGGGTGCGGGCGCACCTCGCGGCGACCGGCGCGGACCGCCCCGCGGTGACGCTCAAGCTGCTGGTGGAGGGCGAGGAGGAGTCCGGCTCGCCGCACCTGACGCGGCTGCTGGACGACCACCGCGACGACCTCGCCTGCGACCTGGTGGTGTTCACCGACACGCCGCTGTACTCGCGCGACGCGCCGACGGTCTGCACCGGCCAACGCGGCGTGTACGGCGCGGAGGTGGTGTTCACGGGCGGCTCCTCGGACGTGCACTCCGGCCGGTCGGGCGGCAGCGTGCCGAACCCGGCGACCGCTCTCGCCCGGCTCGTCGCCGCCCTGCACGACGCCGACGGCCGGGTCCGGCTGCGCGACTTCTACACCGACGTGGTGCCGCCCACGGAGGCCGAACGCGCCGACTACGCCGCGCTGCCGTTCGACGAAGCGGTGTGGCTCGCGAACGCCGGCGGCGCCCAGGGCGTGGCCGGCGAACCCGGCTGGTCGACCCTCGAACGGGTCTGGGTGCGCCCCACCGCCGAGGTCAACGGGATCAGCGGCGGCTACACCGGTCCGGGGCTCAAGACCATCGTGCCCGCCCGGGCCTCGGTGAAGCTGTCGTTCCGGCTCGTGCCCGACCAGCGGCCCGAGCGGGTCGCCGACGCGCTGCGCGAGTTCGTCGCCCAGCACACCCCGCCCGGTCTGCACGCCGAGGTGATCGCGCACGGCGACGGCGTGCCACCCTATGCGGTGGACGTGTCCCACCCGGCCGTGGGTGCCGTGCGCGACGCGGTGCAGGCCGCGTTCGAGCAACCCGTGCGGTTCAGTCGAACGGGTGGCTCCGGCCCCGCGGCCCTGCTGCACGGCTGGCTCGGCGTGCCGGTCGTGTACCTCGGCGCGACGTTGCCGGATGATCGCATCCACGCGCCCGACGAGCGGGTCGTCGTGCCACTGCTGCTGCGCGGCGCCGAGGCCGCCGCCCGGCTGTGGCGACTGCTCCCGGAAAGGCTGTCATGATCCGCCGCACCAGCCCGGGCGAACCACTGGCCGACCGGCCCGGCCACTCGCTCGTCGGCGTGATCAGGATGCCGGACACGGTGCAAAGCCCCGTCCGCGCGATCCTCAAACGGGTGATCGGCGCGCTCGGTGCCCTGATGGCGGCCGTGCTGATCGTCTACCTCGACCGTGACGGCTACCGGGACGTCAACGAAGACGGCTTGTCCTTCCTGGACGCGGTGTACTACGCGACGGTGTCGCTGTCGACCACCGGATACGGTGACATCACCCCCGCCAGCTCGTCGGCGCGGCTGGTCAACGTCCTGGTGATCACCCCCTTGAGGGTCCTGTTCCTGATCGTCCTGGTCGGTACGACCCTCGAAGTGCTCACCGAGCGCTCGCGCCAGGCGCTGCGCATCCAGAAGTGGAGGACGAAGGTGCGGGACCACGTGGTCGTCATCGGGTACGGCACGAAGGGCCGATCCGCGGTCAGCGCCCTGTTGGGCGACGGGGCCGACCCGGGCTCGATCGTCGTGGTCGACACCACCCAGGAGGCCCTGGACGCCGCCTCCGCCATCGGGCTGGTCACCGTCCACGGTTCGGGCACGAGCAACGACGTGCTGCGCGTGGCCGGCGTCCCCCGCGCGAGGGCCGTCGTCGTGGCCGCGAACCGCGACGACACCGCCGTCCTGGTCACCCTCACCGCCCGCGAACTCGCGCCGAAGGCGCAGATCGTGGCGTCGGTGCGGGAGCGCGAGAACGAGCACCTGCTGCGCCAGTCCGGCGCCGACTCGGTCGTCGTCTCCAGCGAAACCGCCGGCCGGCTGCTGGGCATGGCCACCGCCACCCCGTCCGTGGTCGACATGGTCGAGGACCTGCTGACCCCGGACGCCGGCCTGGCCATCGCCGAACGCGACGTCGAACCGTCCGAGATCGGCGGCTCACCCCGCCACCTCCCGGACATCGTGCTGGGCGTCGTGCGCGACGGCACCCTCTACCGGGTCGACGCCCCCGAAGCCGACGCCGTCGAAGCAGGCGACCGCCTCCTCTACGTCAAGAAGGTGACCCCGCCCAAGGAATCCTGACCCGGCGGCACCACCCGGAACCCACCTCCCTTCACCCGGCCATCACTCGGCCAACGGGATCCACACCTCGAACACCGCACCTCCGAACGCCCCACCGGCAGCCGCGCCACCACCCGACGCCTCACCGGCCAACGCGCCACCCCGATCGCTGTCGCCGCCATCCCTGCCGCCGCCATCCCCGCCGCCGACACCCCCGTCGTCCACAACCGAGCGGCGCACCGCAGCGCGGCGATCGCCCGAGGCGTCGGCAACCGACCCGCGCTCGGCGGCGTTCCCACCGCTCGGCGATGGGTCGGCATCGGCCGGCTCGCCGACGTCACCGACCAGCCCCGAAGCCGCTGCCGCGTGCACACCGGCCGACTCGGCCACCGTCGGCGCACCCGTCCCACCAGCCGCCCCGAATCCCGACCCCACACCCGCAGTCGATTCCGCCCCTGATTCCACTGCCGGTCCCGGCATCGCCGAACCCGCCGCCGAACCGGATGTGGAGGCCGGACCCGGCGTCCGAACCTCCCCTGACGTCCGCGACGACCCCGGCGTTGGAACCGACCCCGGCGTTGGGACCGGCCCCGGTCTTGGGGTTGACCCCGGCGTTCGGGCCGGATCCGGTGTCGGCGCGGAACCCGCCGCCGCGGCCGGGCCCGAGGCCCGGTTCGACGCCCCACTCGCAACCTCGCTCGGGGTGCGGTCCGAGGCGGGGCCGGAGGCCCGGTTCGCGGACGCGCGCGGCCAGGCGGTCCGGTCGCGCGACGACTCGTCGGGGTCGACGCACGTCAGCTCCCCTCCGTGCGCCCGCACCACACCACGGGCGATCGGCAGCCCGAGGCCCGAACCTCCCGACCGCTGGTCCCGCGCCTCGTCCAACCGCACCAGTCGGTCGAAGATCCGTTCCCGGTCCTCCGGCGGCACGCCCGGCCCGTTGTCGGACACGACCAGCAGCGCGAAGCTGCCCGCCCTCGACACCCGCAGCCGCACCCGCCCCGACGGGCCGGTGGCCTGCCGGGCGTTGTCGGCCAGGTTCGCCAACACCTGCGCCAACCGCTGCGGGTCGCCCGAGACGAACACCGACTCGCCCTCGGCGGCGATGTCGAAGTCCGGCGCGAGCAACCGCGTCCGCCCCACCTCGGCCTCCGCCAACGCGAGCAGGTCCACCCGTTCCCGGTGCAGTTCGAGACCGGCCTCGATGCGCGCCAACGCCAACAGGTCGTCCACCAGCCGCCCGGCCCGCCGCGACTCGCGCACCAGCAGCAGGTTCAACCGCTCCCGCTCCTCGGCGCTGCCGGTCTGCATCAGCGCCTCCGCGACCGCCTGCACGCCCGCGATCGGTGTCCTCAGTTCGTGCGCCGCGTCGGCCACGAACCGTTTCGTTCGCTCCTCCGATCCCTCCAACGAGTCCAGCATGTCGTCGAACGCGGCCGCCATCCGACCGAGTTCGTTGTCCGCCTGCGACGGGTAGAGCCGATACCCGCGGTCACCGCTCGCGATCGACCTGGCCAGCGTGGTCATCGCGACCAGCGGCGCCAACGCCCGTCGGACCACCAACGCCATCGCCACGGCCGTCACCGCCAACGCGCCGATCCCGACCAGCACCAGCAACCGCCGCAGCCTGGCCTGCGCGACCGTGATCACCGACGACTCGGCGTACACGGTGATCTTCGACCCGTCGACCAGCTGCCGACTGAATTCGTTCGCCACCTCCTCGTCCGGCGCGTTGCCGTACACCGTCCCGTCCGGCATGACGAGCCGGACCTCCACACCCCGGCCTTCCAGCCGGTCCACCAGTTCCGCACCGCGCACCCGCTGCTTGACGAGCTGCTGCGCGACCCGCGCCTTCTCCAACAACGCGGTGTCCACGTCCCGCCTGGACTGCGCCGCGAACAACGCGTCCACCAACAACACGACCCCGATCAGCACGACGCCCAGCACGCCGATCGCGGACAGCGTCACCCGCCGTCGCAGCGAGACGGTCCGCAGGCTCACGTCTCGTCCGCTCTGAGGACGTACCCGAGCCCGCGCACGGTGTGCAGCAACCGCGGCCCATGCTCCTCCAACTTCCGGCGCAGGGCGCTGACGTGCACCTCCACCAGGTTCGGGTCGTAGTCCTCGTAGCCCCACACCGCCGTGAGGATCTGCGTCTTGCCCACCACCCGGCCGCGCTGCGCGGCCAGGTACCGCAGCAGGCGCAGTTCGGTGGCGGTCAGCTCGACCGGCACGTCACCCCGCAGCACCACCGCCGAATCGGCGTCCACCACGAGGTCGCCGATCTGCACCGTCGACGGCGTCCGCCCCAGCCGCCGCAGCACCGCGCTCACCCGGGCGACCAGCTCGGCCAGCACGAACGGCTTCACCACGTAGTCGTCCGCGCCCCGGTCGAGCCCGCGCAGCCGGTCCGACACCCCGTCCCGGGCGGTCAGCATCACCACCCCGGCCCCGCACGTCCGCCGGATGACCTCGAGCAGCATGAAGCCGTCCCGGCCGGGCAGCATCACGTCGAGCACCACCAGGTCCGGGCGGAACCGGACCAGCTCACCTTCCAGATCCCGGCCGTCCGGCCGGACCTGGACCTGGTAACCCGCATCCCGCAGGGCGGAACTCACCGCGGCGCCAATCGCCTCCGCGTCCTCGATCACCAGCACTCTGGCAGCAGTCGACACCTCCACATTCTGCGTCGCGTCCCCCGACACGGCCGTGAGACCACGACGAACCGACAGGCATTCGTCACCGGCACCCAGGCGTGCCGGAGGTTGTGGGGCCGGTCTCTCCCGACATGGGCGCGGACGGGAGAGGCCGGCCGTCCAAGGGGGAGAGCGGTGGACGTCCACCGCTCTCCGCCGTTCGGGGATCGCCGCACCGGCCGTGCCAGGTGGCACGACCTTCGCGGTGGTGACGGTCAGCCGGCCGCGGTGGACCACCGCGAGCGGCCGCCGCGACCGCGTGCGCCACAGGTCGGCGAGAGTGCCGACGACCACGGTGCCGATCCTGTGGCGCGGGTGATGCGATCCGTTGTGGACAAGGGACGAGCGCGTTCCACGCTCACTGCCCGGATGGTCGTCGTCTCCCGACGAGGTGGGGCGCGGTCGCACGCTCCTGTCGTGCTCGCGCGGACACCGGACCGTCGGTTCCGGAGTCCACACCGGTCGGCCCGCGTTGCCTGCGGGACGGGCGGTTCCGACTCGCCCGGGATCGCCGCCAGTGGTCCCCGACAGCCACTGGTGGTCGCCTGGCCGGGACGTGGTCGGTGGTGCGGTGCTCGACCACCGGGCGGAGGTCGAGCGGCGGCGCGCTGCGGTGAGGCCGAGTGCCGAGTCGGCCGGGCCGCGATCCGGCACGCCTCGTAGCCCAAGGGGCATGAGCGCTCTGCCGGAATAGTGGGCGGT
The DNA here is from genome assembly GCF_042752395.1 of Actinosynnema sp. NPDC059335. Taxonomy (NCBI): domain Bacteria; kingdom Bacillati; phylum Actinomycetota; class Actinomycetes; order Pseudonocardiales; family Pseudonocardiaceae; genus Actinosynnema; species Actinosynnema sp. NPDC059335. The sequence continues at coordinate 27,231 of NZ_JBHYXZ010000010.1, forward strand.
GGTGTGAGAGGACTGCCGAGAGGTCACTCGGTCCGAGTGCGGGCGGATCCGGTGACATCGGCCGGTGTGACATCGGTGGCGGCGGTCCGACCCGGACCACCTCGGCCCCTGGCCCGGTCCGACGTCGTCGCCGACGTGCTCGACGCGTTGTTCGCCGAGTCCGAAGGGCGGGTCGCGCGGAGTGCGGGCGGCCGACCGTGTGCGGCGCTGGTTGTGCGGGTGGAGGGCGTCGGCTGCGCCTTCAGGCTTCGCTCAGGTGGTGCGCGCACCCTGGGCCTCATGCGCAAGCCGGTGGTGGCCGTCCTGGTGGGTCTTGTCGTGGCACTCGTCGCCGTCTTCTGGCAGGGTGCGGCAGCCTCCTCTCCTGATCGACCGGCTCCCGACCGATCGGTGGTGGGTCACGAACGGACCGGCCTGCTCGAGCGGGCCGAGGGCAGGCCCGGCAAGGGCCGGAAGGACCGCGCGGGCGGCACGGTCGTCGTCGGCACGGTCAAGGCCGTGCGTGACGGGGCGTTGGACGTGGCCAAGGACGCGGGTGGCGAGGTCACCGTCACCACCGGTCCCTCCACGAAGACGCGGGGCGTCGACCTGGCCGGGCTCCGGCCCGGTCAGCGCGTCATCGTTCGGGCACAAGACGGCAAGGCGCTCATGGTGGGGGGGGGGCGGGGGCGGGCGCCCCCCCCCCCGGGCCCCGCGGGCGCGCCGCGCCCCCCCCCGCGCGCTCACGATAGCGGCCCCCCCCCCCC
>NZ_JBHYXZ010000010.1:27986-36058 GCF_042752395.1 Actinosynnema sp. NPDC059335
GGTCCCCGTCCTCTTCGCGCTGATATTTTTTGACAAACACACCGAATCTCATATGTTGGGGGGTGTCCTGTGGGCGCCCCCCCGCCCACCCGTGACCGCGCTGGACGGCGATCGCGCCACGTTGATCGAGTTCGCGGGCTCCACCCGGACTCTGGAGCTCTCCGGCGTGGCGGACAAGCCCAGGGTCGGTGATCTCGTCGCGGTGCGCGGTACGGCATCCGGCGACGTGCTGGTGGTCGAGCGGCTTCGGCGGCTTTCCCGGTGAGGTTCATGGGTCTAGTGTCGAACTGGCGTTCGAGGGTGTGCAAGATCACGATCGAGTGATGTTTGTGGGTGGTGGCGACGGGTCGGCCCCCACGACACCCCGCCGGCGCGTCTGCGACCATCCACGCTGTGGCGGTTCCGCGAAGCCCGGTCAGGTGGGCGCTGGTGCTGCTGGTCGTGGGGCTGGCAGCCGTCGCGGCAGCGGTCGCGTTGTGGTGGCCGCGCACGTCCGCCGAGGTCCAGCGGGTCTCCGCCACCGTCGTGACCCCGGCCTCGTGCGGCGACGCGGACGCGTACGACCGGGTCGAACTGACGATCGGTGACCGGACGCACACCGCCAGGCTCGACGGGTGCGGCCACCAGCCGAACGAGGTCGTGGAGGTCGTCCTCCCGGCCGACACCAGCGGCGAGTTCACCGTCCAAGCCGCCGCCAGCGCGCCTGCCGGCATGCCGTTCGGGACCAGGCTGACGATGCTGCTGATGTGCCTGAGCGGTCTCGCCGGCGGCCTCTACGCCTACCTGCTGACCAGGCGTTCTCAGCCCACGGCCTCGGCCGGCGCCGCGTAGGTGTTGCACGACGACGTCACGCCCGTCGTGAACCCCTGCGACGCCCATTCGGCCTGGTTGTCCGGGTTGCCGTGGGCGTTCTTCTCGGCCGGCTCCTCCACGGCGTACTGGAAGTCCTCCGCCGCCTCCTGGGCCAACCCGGTGCCGAGCGACCCGGACGCCGCCACCAGGAACATCCCGGCGAAGCAGTTGGCCTGCAGCTCGATGCGCCGCGACATCTCCAGCCCCGCCGGCGTCGCCTCGCCCGCGTCGGAGATCTTGGAGTCCGCCGCGCGGAGCATCCCCGTCAACGCCTGCACGTGGTGCCCGTACTCGTGCGCCAACGTCGCCAGGTGCGACCCGGCGCGCTCGCCGCCGCCGTTGTCGCGCAGCCGCCGCGTGGGCATGTAGATGGTCCTGTTGCGACCGCAGTAGTACGCGACCGCCTCACTCTCCGCGGGCGCCGAGCCGCACGGCCCCTCGGCCAGCTCCGGCGAGGTGTCCAACGCGGGCGGGTCGAACGGCAGGTTCGCCTGCTCCAGCACCGGCCGCCACGCGTCGTCGAGGCACACCACACCGGCCTCGTAGTACGCCGACAGCTCCGCGTCCGACACCCCGAACGCCGGCAAAGCGCAGGTCACGACGGGCAGCCGCACGGGCGCGGTCAGCAACGGGTGGTCGGCCAGCCGGTGCACCGCACGCGGCCGCGGCGTCTCGGCCTCCGTGGTCTCCGGGACCCGCACGCCGGGCGCGGCCACCGCGCGGCCGTTGATCTGACGTGACGTCTCGAGCTGCGTGATGCCGCCGAGCCCCAGCACGCACAACACGATCAACGAGAACACGCCGACGAGGACGATCGGGTTGTTCCTGGGCTCCTCGGGCGTGTGCACGGTCCTCCAGTCGGGTCAGCTGACGTCCGCCGCGCTCGCCACCCAAGTGTTGCACGCGCTGGTCTCGTTGTTCTTGAACCCGTGGTTCACCCACGCCGCGTTGCGCTCGGGCGCGCCGTGGTCCCGGTTCGGGTAGATCGGGTAGTCGCCGCGGTTGCCCGCGTCGGTGAGCGCCACGGAGATCACGTCGCCGGGCACCGCGCCGTGCGACAGCGGCGCCAGCGTCATGCCGCCGAAGCACGTGGCCTGCAGTTCCTTGCGGCGGTTCAGGTCGAGGCCCTCGGGGGTGTCCCAGCCGCCCTTCTCGTACTGCGCCTGGCTGGCCGCGCGGAGGATGCCGGACAGCCACTGGACGTGGTGGCCGTACTCGTGGGCGAGCTGCCCCAGGTACTTGCCCGGGTGGTTGGGGTTGGCCGAGCCCTGCTCGTTGGCGTAGTGGTTCGGCGTCCAGTAGATGGTGCCGTCGCAGTACATGGCCGTGCGGTCCGGGCCCATGTTGCCGCACGTGGTCGTGACCTGCGAGGTCACCATGACCAGCTCGACCGGCTGGTAGGGCAGGTTCGCGCGTTCGAACGACGGCTTCCACATCGCCTCGATGCACGGCAGCGCGGCCCGGAGGAACCTGTCCTGCCCCGCGGGCGAGTAGTCCATCGACGGCAGGGGGCAGCCGTCGATGTTGAACGCGCCCAGCCCCGCGCCGTGGATGGGGTTGTCGCCCAGCGTGATGACGGCCCTGGGGCCGGCCTTGGGCGTGCTCGTCGACGCGGACCGCCTGCTGCTCTCCGTGGTGGCGGTCGTCGTCTCGGTGGTCGTGGTGGTGGGCTCGGGCGTGTACGTGTAGCTCGCGTAGCCGGCGTTGCCGGAGTCGCCGGCCTCCTTGGAGCCGCTGGTCGCGGCCACGATGCCGATCGTCGCGACGCCGAGCACGAGCAAGCCGACGACCAGCACCGCCACCAGGGGGCCCTTGCTCTTCCTGGGGGGCATCGGCGGGTACGGCATCGGCGCCGGGCCCCAACCCGGCGGCGGGCCGGGCGGCGGACCCCAGTGCGCGGGCGGCGGTTGCGGCGGGGCCGTCGGCGGCGGCATCACGGGCGGCGGACCGGGCCACGACGGGGGCTGCTGCTGCGGGCCGGGCGGCGGCATCGGGGCGGCCGGCCACGGCTGGTGCTGACGCGGTTGCTGCGGCTGACGGGGGTCCAGCGGCGCCGGCATCGGCGGCGGTCCGACCGGTCGCGGCGGTGGCCAGCCACCCGGCGGCGGTGGTTGCGTCATCGCTGGTCGTCCCCCATATCGCGGATGCCCGAATCAGCACAAGAGCTTAGGGGAACTCCGCTATCCTCCGCGGCCGTGTTGAAAAACTGGGGAGCGGCGGCCCTCTGCGCGGTCGCGCTGTGCGCGGGCATCGGCACGGCGTCGGCGCAGCCGGGCAGCACGGCCGGGCTGCCCGGGACGGTCGGCGCCGACGTGCGGCTCAAGCTGGAGCGCGACGGCAGGCTGACCGTGACCGAGGTGGTGACCGTTCCCGAGGGGAAGGCGGCCACGCGCGTCGTTCCGCTGCGCGTCCCCGTCGCCGCGGACCGGGACCGCGTGTTCCGGGTCGGCGATGTGGCCGTCGAAGGCAAGGGCACCGCTACAGCATCGGACGACGAGCTGACGATCGCACTCCAGGCGGGCACGTCCACCGTCAAGTACTCCGTGGTGGGCGCCGTCGCCAAGATCGGCGACACGCTGGAGCTGCGCTGGCAGCCCGCGAGCGGCTGGGACACCGCGCTGGACTCGGTGAAGGTCTCGGTGATCACGCCGGACGCGCCGCGGTCGGTGAACTGCCTGGCCGGCGAGCCGGGCACGGCCACGCCGTGCACCAGCGCGGACCTGGGCGACGGGCGCGGCGTGCGGGCGACCGAGATCGGCCTGGCCGCCGGTGAGCGGATCGACGTGGCGGTCGGGTTGCAGGAGGGTGCGGCGCCCGCGAACGCGCTGGTCGAGGAGACGTCGGGGTTGGCTGCGGCGTTCGCGTTGACGCCGTTGACCGGTGTGATGCTCGGTGTGCTCGTCGTCCTGCTGCTGTGCGGCGGGTTGTTGTTGTGGTACCTGCGCGGTCGTGACGCACGCGCGTTAGCCGGTGACGTCGGGCCGGTGAACGTGCTGGTCACGGACGGTTCCGGGCACGTGGCCTTCGCTTCGCCGGACGGCGTGCTGCCGGGTCAGGTGGGGACCGTCGTGGACGAGCACGTGGACGTGGTGGACGTGACCGCGACGATCGTGGACCTCGCCGTGCGCAACTACCTCTGGATCGAGGAGCTCGACGGGCACGACTGGCGGTTCGTGCGGCGCAACCCCGCCGACCCGTCGCTGTCCGGGTACGAGCGGGCGGTGTACGAGGCGTTGTTGCCCGACGGGGTGGACGCGTTGACGCTGTCCGAGCTGCGCGGCAGGCGGATCGACCTGTCACGCGTGCGGGACGAGCTGTACGCGGACGTGGTCGCGAAGAACTGGTTCACCCGCCGTCCCGACGCCGAGCGCACCCTGTGGTGGTGGGTCGGCACGGGGCTGGGTGTGCTGGGTGTCGTGTTGACGGTGGTGTTGGCGCTGGTCGGCGGGGCGGCGTTGTTCGGGCTGGTGGTCGTGGTGGCCGGGGTGGCGTTGGCGGTCGGCGCGCGGACCATGCCCGCGCGGACCAGGCGCGGCAGTGCCTTGTTGGAGCACGTGCGCGGGTTGCGCGGGTACTTGCACACGGCGACTCCCCAGGACATCCCGGAGTCGGATCGGGAAATGGTGTTCTCGCGGTCGCTGCCCTACGCGGTGGTGCTGGGGGAGGCGGAGCGGTGGCTGGCGGCGTTCTCGGGCACCCGGCCGGGGCTGTACTGGTTCGGCGAGGCCGAGCAGGGCGGTGACCTGCGGCGGTTCGCGCAGCGGTTCCCGGCGTTCCTCGGCGCGGTGGACGGCGTGCTGGCGCAGGCGGGGCACCTGCGGTCGCTGCGCGGCTGACCCGCGGTTCACTCGAACGTGATCTTGCGTTCCGTCGAACAGCAGTTCGACAATAACCGCATCCCCGAACCAGACCCGCGGGCGGCGGGCGAAGGGTCGGGGGTGCTCGGGCCGAAGTCACCCCGGTGTCCACGTGCGCCGGCTCCACCGGGTGGGCGGCCTGCTGAGACGGGCGTTGGTCCGGTCCGGGCACGGCGTGCTCCCGGTCCCGGGCCGGCCGCCCCGTCGCTGGTCGACCGGTCCCCGTTCGGTCGGTTCGCGCACGGCGTAGCGGGTCGTCGCGGCGGGCGGGCGACCATCGGGCCGGGCAGTGGTGTGAACCCGTAGGCTGCGTTCATGGCGCTACCCGAACTGCACAGGTTCACGCTTCCCAACGGTCTGCGGGTGGTGCTCGCACCCGACCGCAGCGCCCCGGTCGTCGGGGTGAGCGTGCACTACGACGTGGGCTTCCGCTCGGAGCCCGAGGGCCGCACGGGGTTCGCTCACCTCTTCGAGCACCTCATGTTCCAGGGCAGCGAGAGCCTGGAGAAGCTGGCCCACTTCCGGCACGTGCAGTCCTCGGGCGGCACGTTCAACGGGTCGACCCACCCCGACTACACCGACTACTACCAGGTGCTGCCGTCGGCGGCCCTCGAGCGGGCGCTGTTCCTCGAGGCCGACCGCATGCGGGCGCCGAAGATCACCGAAGAGAACCTGCGCAACCAGATCGACGTCGTGAAGGAGGAGATCCGACTCAACGTGCTGAACCGACCGTACGGCGGGTTCCCCTGGATCCTCCTGCCGCCGGTCCTGTTCCAGACCTTCCCCAACGCGCACAACGGCTACGGCGACTTCACCGACCTGGAGAACGCCACCGTGGACGACTGCGCCGCGTTCTTCGACACCTACTACGCGCCGGGCAACGCCGTGCTGACGGTGGCGGGCGACTTCGACCCCGACGAGGCGAAGGCGCTCGTCGAGAAGCACTTCGGTGACGTGCCCGCCCGACCGGTGGCGCCCCGGCCGTCGTTCGCCGAGGCCGCGCCGAAGGGCGAGCTGCGGGCCGAGCACACCGACAAGCACGCGCCGATGCCCGCCATCGCCGTGGGCTACCGCATCCCGGACCCGGTCGCCGAGGTCGAGGGCTACCTCACGTACCTGGTCCTGGCCGGTGTGCTGACCGACGGCGACGGGTCGCGGCTCCAGCAGCGGCTGGTGCACCGCGACGCGATCGTGGTCGACGTCGGCGCCGGGTGCGGTCTGTTCGGGCCGCTGGAGGCGCGCGACCCCGACACGTTCAGCATCACCGCGATCCACCCGCCGGAGGTCACCTCCGAGCAGGTGCTCGCGGCGGTGGACGAGGAGCTGCTGCGGTTGGCCGAGGAAGGGCCGACCGAGCAGGAGCTGGCGAAGGTCACCGCCCGCTGGGTGTCGACCATGCACCGGGAGCACGACCGGCTCACCAGCCGCACGCTGGGCCTCGGGTCGGCCGAGCTGCTGTTCGGGCGGGCCGAGCTGCTGTACGAGCTGCCGGACAAGCTGGCCGGCATCACCACCGACGAGGTCGCCGCGGCGGCCAAGGCGCTGCGGCCGGACTCGCGCGCCGTCCTGATCCTCAAGCCCGCCACCGGAGGTAACGAGTGAGCGCCCCGACCAAGCACCGCAGCGCCGAGGAGATCGGCCGTACGGAGCTAGGGCCTCGCCCGTTCCCCGAGCTGGGCGAGCAGCGGGCGGCGGCGGACCTGGACACGGTCGACACCACGTTGGCCAACGGCCTGCGGGTGCTCGCGGTGCGCCGGTCGTCGGTGCCGCTGGTGGAGGTGCGGCTGCGGATCCCGTTCGGGGACCCGGCGGCGAGCAGCGTCGGCTCGACGCACGCGGCCCGCGCCGAGGTGCTGGCGAACACGATCCTCACCGGCACCGCGACCCGGAGCCGGGTGGACGTGGACACGGAGCTGGCGCTGGTCGGCGGCGAGCTGGACGCGGTGGTCGACCCGGAGCGGCTGGCGCTGTCCGGCAACGCGCTGGTGTCCGGTTTCGGCACCGTGCTGGACGTGCTGCGGGACGTGCTCACCGGCGCGACCTACCCGGCGGACGAGGTCGAGCGGGAACGGGCCCGGTTGGTGGAGCGGATCCGGCTGGCGCGGTCGCAGCCGAACGTGATCGCCCGGGAGGCGTTGCAGCGCCACCTGTACGGCGACCACCCGTTCGCCAAGGAGATGCCTGAGGCCGACGAGGTCGCGGCGGTCACGCGGGACGACGTGCTCGCGCTGCACTCGGCGGCCGTGCTGCCGCGCGGGTCGGTGCTGGTCGTCGTGGGCGACGTGGAGCCGGACGCGGCGGTGCGCGCGGTCGAGGGGGCGTTGGGCGGCTGGACCGGTGAGGGCACGGCGGTGTCGTTGTCGCCGCTGCCGCCCGTGCGGGGTGGCGACGTGCTGCTGGTGCACCGCCCGGGAGCCGTGCAGTCCCAGATCCGCCTCGCCGGGCGCGGCCTGGTGCGGACCGACGAGCGGTACCCGGCGTTGCAGCTCGCGAACCTGGTGTTCGGCGGGTTCTTCTCGTCGCGGCTGGTGGAGAACATCCGGGAGGACAAGGGCTACACCTACGGCGCGCGGTCGCACCCGGAGTTCACGCCGGGCGGCGCGACGCTGCTGGTGGACGCCGACACCGCGAGCGAGGTGACGGCGGCGGCGCTGTTGGAGACCCGGTACGAGCTGGGTCGCCTGGGCCTGGTGCCGCCGACCGAGTCCGAGGTGGACACCGCGCGCCGCTACGCGGTCGGGTCGCTGCTGACCTCGACGTCGTCGCAGGGCGGGTTGGCGTCGTTCCTGGTGAACCTCGCCGGTCTGGGCCTGGACGTGGAGTGGTTCACCGGGCACCCGGCGCGGCTGGCGAGCGTCACGGTCGAGCAGGTCACGGAGGTGGCGTTGGAGTTCTTCGCGCCGACCGCGTTCACCGGTGTGCTGGTCGGTGACGCGGAGCTGCTGGCCCCGCAGCTGCGGGCGTTGGGCGGTGTGACCCTGCCGTGAGCTTCGAGTTGGTGGAACTGCCCGCCCTGTCGCGGTTCACGGTCAACCGGCAGGAGCCGTTGCGGGGTGACGCGGAGCGGCTCGGGCACCTGTGGCCGAAGGCGCGGGTCATCAGCGTGGACGCGCGCGGCCGCACGCTGGTGGCCGACCGGGGGTCGCGCCTGGTGGACCGTCCCGCGACCGATTTCGGCGACGGCCCGCCGGGCACGGCGGTGCTGCTCGGCGAGCAGGACGGCGTGGCGTACTGGGCGGTGCCGCTGACCGAGGACGAGACGGACGTCGGCGCGGGGGGCGGGCCGGGCGTGGGCGCGGCCGCCGGCACACTCCAACCCCATGAAGGCGGACACGCGGCCGGCCCGCCCGGGGCGCGAGCCCC
>NZ_JBHYXZ010000010.1:36068-37065 GCF_042752395.1 Actinosynnema sp. NPDC059335
CGGGGTGGGCTCGGGGGGGGTGCCGCTCCCCCGGCCCGACGCGGCCGGCGGCGCCCGGGCGGGGGGGGGGGGGGCCCGGCCGGAGCTGACCGACGAGCCGCAGTGGCTCGACCTGCGGGCGTGCGGCGCGTTGCTGGACGCCACCGGCGCGGGCCTGTTCACGTCGGCGGTCGCGTTGTTCCACTGGCACCGGACGGCGAAGTTCTGCGCGGTGTGCGGCGGACGGACGGAGTCCGTCAAGTCCGGGTGGGCGCGGGTGTGCGAGCAGTGCGGGCACGAGGAGTACCCGCGCACCGACGCGGCGGTGATCTGCCTGGTGCACGACGGCGCGGACCAGGTGCTGCTCGCCCGCGGCGCCGGGTGGCCGGAGGGGCGGTACTCGGTGCTGGCCGGGTTCGTCGAGGCGGGCGAGTCGCTGGAGGCGTGCGTGGCGCGGGAGATCGCCGAGGAAGTCGGGGTCGAGGTCGCCGCCATCCGCTACCTCGGCAGCCAGCCGTGGCCGTTCCCGCGGTCGTTGATGGTGGGCTTCGAGGCGGTGGCCGACCCGGCCGAGCCGCTGCGGCTCGCCGACGGTGAGATCGCGCAGGCCAAGTGGGTCGGTCGGGCCGAGGTGCGGCAGGCGCTCGCCGAACCGGGCAGCGTGCCGGACCTGCTGCTCGCTCCCGGCGCGTCGATCGCCTACCGGATGATCCAGTCGTGGGCGGCGGCGGGCTGATCCGGCGCGGCACGGCCGGTCAGGTCGGGCGGGGCAGGGTCGGGCCAGGGCAGCCGGTGGACGAAGTTCGCCTAACCGGTGCCAGGTGATCTCCGGCAGTTCGACGTGCGGCCGGGGCGGGTCGATGCCGGTGCCGACCTCGGTGAAGCAGCGGAACATCGGCGGCCGGGTCCGCAGAGCGGCGAGGGGCCCCCCCCCCCCCCAGCGGGGGGGGGGGGGGGGGGGGTGGGGGGGGGGGGGGCGCTCGAGCGAGGCGGCGGTGGCGGGCGGGGGTCAGATCTC
>NZ_JBHYXZ010000010.1:37075-94381 GCF_042752395.1 Actinosynnema sp. NPDC059335
GGGGCGGCCCGGGCGCCCCACCGCGCTCCCCCCGCCCACCCGGGGCCCCGGGGCCCGCCGCGCGCCCCCCCCCCCCCCCCACCCCGGGGGGGGGGGCCCGGACCGGGTGACCGGGGGCGGCCGTCAACGCCTCGGCGCGATGTCCGGCACGGGTGCAATGCCCGCGGATGGCATGGGCACGCACGCTCCTGGCCTGCGCGCGAGCCCTCCTGCACGCCGGACAGCGTTGCGGCGCAAGAACTCCGACCCCTCGGAACGGACCTCGCCTGCGTCGGGGCGCGATGTCCACCACGGCTCCGGATCGACCTGAACGGCGGTCTGCTGATGTCCGAGTTGTCCGATCTGCTCGCGGTCGGCCGGAGCGGCGTCACCCGACTGGTTGGTGCGCCGCAGCCGGGTGGTGCACGAGCGGCCACCGGACAAACGCCGGGTTGTGCACGTGGAGGTTGTCAGGCGACGGGCGGCGTCTGCCGGCGACCACGAGCGACCCCGCGTACCGGGAGTCGGTCGCCGAGGAGGACGCCGCTCCGCTGAGTGACCGCGACGTCGCCGATCTGAAGCGCATCGGGCGAAAACTGCTGGAAGCGCCCGGGAAATGGGGCACCAAGCGGTTCGCCACCGACTAACGTCGGGACTTCGACGCGCCCGACTGGCGGCCGTGGTCCTACTCGCTCGATGGGGGTCGCCGTGCACCGCAAACTGACCGTGCGCGACCTGCGTGCAGGCAACCGTGCGCGGGTGCTGCGCGCGCTGTACTTCGACCAGCCGCGCAGTCGCCAGGAACTGGCGGGCATCACCGGGCTGAGCCAGGCGTCGGTCAGCAACGTCGTCGCCGAGCTGATCGCCGACGGCGTGGTGGTCGAGGCCGGCCAGGTCGACTCCGACGGCGGCCGGCCGCGCGTGCTGCTGCGGGTCAACCAGTCGCACGCGGCGGTGGTCGGGGTCGACGTCGGCGAGACGCACGTGCTGGTCGAGGTGTTCGACCTGACGCTGCGGCGGCTGGCGGAGGCGACGTTCCCGATGGAGCCCGAGGCCCAGTCGATCGACGACGTGGCGCGGCGGGTCCTCGAAGGACTCGACCGGTGCCTCGCCGCCAGCGGGGTGCGCGACGTGCTCGGCGTCGGCATCGGCGTGCCCGGCCAGGTCGAGCGCGGACTGGTGTACGCGCAGACCGTCGGTTGGCACGGCGTCGCTCTGGAACGGCTGCTCCGGACCGGCACCGACCTGCCGTTGTTCCTGGACAACGGGGCGAACACGTTGGGTCAGGCGGAGGTGTGGTTCGGCGCCGGCCGCGGCACGGGTGACGCGGTGGTCGCGCTGATCGGGTCGGGTGTCGGCGCGAGCGTCATCGCGGACGGGGTGCTGTACCGGGGTTCGTCGGGTGGCGCGGGGGAGTGGGGGCACACGACGGTCGCCCTGGACGGCCGTCCGTGCCGGTGCGGCGCGCACGGGTGCCTGGAGGCGTACATCGGCGCGTCGGCCATCGTCGCCCGGTACCGCGCGGTGAAGGCCGACGTGCCCGCCGAGCAGGAGGCGGCGTTGGCGGCGCTGGTCGCCGACAAGTCACGGGCGGCCCGCGACGTCCTCGCCGAGACCGCCCGGTACGCGGGGCTGGGCATCGCGAACCTGATCAACCTGTTCAACCCGTCGCAGGTGATCGTCGGGGGCTGGGCCGGCCTGCTGCTCGGCGAGCGGATCCTGGACGACGTGCGTACCCAGGCGTCCCGCCACGCCCTGCACCGGCCGTTCGAGCAGGCCACGATCACCCTGTGCCAACTGGGCCCCGAGTCCGTCGCGCTCGGCGCGGCGACCCTGCCGGTGGCCCGGTTCCTGGCCGCGGGCGGCGTGCCGGACCGCACCGCCAGCCGCGCGGTCTAGCCCGGCCTGGTTGAACCCCGGCCGCGCTGATCCTGCCTGGTTGGGCCTCGGCCGGTTCAGCACCGCCCGGCCGCACCGTCCGATCGGGGCCCGTGCGCCGACAGCACGAGGCTCGACGCATCGGGCCCGGGCTACGGGTCGATCCGGTCCAGGGCCGCGCCGTCCCAGGTCGTCTGCGTGCACGCCACGCCACGCCCGTTCTTGGGCCGCAGCACGTCGTAGATGTGCATGCGGGGGATCTTGTCCGACACGCCCCAGCCGCTGGGCCAGGTGATCACCCAGTCCATGTCCAGGTCCACGAGCAGGCCGAGCATGCGCGCGATCGTCGGGTCGTCCAGCCGCTCGAACGCCTCGTCCAGCAGCACCAGGCGCAACGGCGAGAACTCACCGCTCACCGCGTCGTAGAACGACGCCGCCGCCGCGAACAGCGTCACGTACGAGATCAGGCGCGTCTCACCGGACGAGAGCTGCCGCAGCCTGCGCTCGCGCGGCCCGCCGTCCGGGCCGGTGTCGGCGACGGTGACGGTGAACTGGTGCCACGTCCGGTAGTCCAGGGCGCGGGACAGGATCTCGGCGTAGTTGCCGGTGTGCGCGTCGCGTTCGGCTTCGATGCGTTCGGTGAACACGCGCCGCAGCGTCGCGTCCTGCTCCGGGTCGCGTTCCGCGTAGGGCAGGCGGACCAGCGCCAATGCGTCGCGGGTCTCCTCCTCCAACGCCGCCGACGGCTTCCACGCCAGCTTGACGTGCACGCCCTGGCTCGACCGCGCCCGGCCGAGGACCTCGTTCATGCGCTTGCACAGGTCCTCGGCGACCGCGATCTGGCCGCGCAGCCACTCGGCCAGGTCGCGGATCAGGTAGTCGGCGAAGATGTTCTGGTACTGCTCGTCGAGGAAACCGCGCTGCTCGGCGAGCTTCGCGGTGACCTGACGTGCGGCGACGGCGACCGGTCGGGCGCCCTCCTCGCCGGTGACGGTGACCGTGAGCAGGCCGACGTGCTGCTCGGCGGCGATGTCGTGGCTGCCCGCCAGCGACGTCTGGAGCGCCTGCAGCTTGGTGATCACGGTCGCCTCGCCCGCGCCGCGCCGGTCGGAACCCGCCAGCGCGGCCCGGACGGCCGTGACGTCCTCCGGCACGTCCGGCAGCGCGGCCACAAGGATTCCCGGCGCCTGCACGGTGGCCTTGAAGTGCTCGGCCGCGTGGGTCAGGGTGTCGCGGGCGGCGGCGAGTTGGTCGGCGGACGTCTCCAGCTGGGCGGTCAGCTTCGCGGCCTGCTCACGCGCCTCGACGACCTGTTCCCGCACACTCTTCAGCTCGTCCCGCATCTCCCGCCGCGAACGCTCCAAAGTGGACAGTTGCGAGGCGATTTCCCTGGCCTCGCCCCCGATCGCGTCGGTCAACTCTGCCAACGTCGCCGCCTGCGACGCGTAATCCACGCACCGTGCCTCCGCATCCGCCTCCGCCGCGACCCGATCCGCCACCGCCGCGTGGTACCGGTGCGTCGCATCTGTCAGGTCGGCCACGGTGCCGCGGCACTGGCGGCGCAGCACGTCACCCAACCGGTCGGCCGTCCGCTGCGCCTCGGCCGCCGCCCGCTGGGCCTGCTGGAGGCCGTCGGTGGTGGCGGGCAGGCCCGCGTCGCCGGCCTGGCGGACGACCTCGGCGGCGGCGGCCTCGCCGCGGGCCTGGGCGGTGGCGAGTTCGTCGCGCAGCTCCTCCGCGCGGCGGGCGGCGCGGTCGGCGGATTCCTGGGCGGCCTGGAGGCGGCCGTGACGGGCGACCAGCTCGCGGTCGGCGGGGAAGCGGTCGAGGTGGGTCTCCCACCGGCCGACCAGGGCGTGCGCGGCGGCGAGGTCGGCTTCGGCGGTGCCCAGGTCGGCGCGCAGGGTGGCCAGCTCGTCCTCGAGTTCCGCGATCCGGCGCCGGCGGGCGGCTTCGCGGGCTCCGGCGCCGATGAACTCCGCCGCGTCCTTGTGCCACGCGCCGGTCAGCACGCCCGCCTGCCAGCGGCCGTCCGGGGACACCGCGAACGCGCCGGCCGGAGTCAGGGTGCGCAGGGACACCGATGCGAGCAGGTCCGCGACGACGGCGGCGGGGACCGGGGAGGTCGGGTCGACGGCCGGGGTCAGGACGTCGGCGAGGGACGGGCCGTCGACCGGGGTGCCGGGGGCGGCGAGCACGCCCGGGACGGACGGCACGCCGGGTGCGGTCGGCAGGCCGGGTGGGGCGGGCATGTCCGGTGCGGCGGATGTGTGGGGGGTCGTGTCGGGGGTGGCGGGTGCGGTGGGCGGGGAGTCGGGGGTGTGGGTGGGGGTTGGGCGGTCGGGGGTGGTTTCGGCGGGTCCGCTGGTTTTCAACCGAGGTGCGGTAACAGTGTTTCCGTACATGTTCGCGGCATCTTCACCCGATCGTGTCGGGGTGACCCACGCGTCGAGCAGGCCGGACGCCTCCAGGGCGGCTTCCAGGCCGGCCTTGGCCTCATCGTCCACCGTCGGCCGGAAGTCGACCAGGCGGTAGAACGGCGCGCCGGTCGTGGGATCCCGGTCGACGGCGGTGAACCGGGTCCGCTCCGGCGCCCGCGCCGACCCCGAGCGCAGTCCCGCCAGCTCGGCGTCCAGCGCGTTGATCGACGTCACCAGCTCCGCCCGCCGCTGCACGACCGCGTGCGCGCCGTCCCGCGCGGCCGTCACGAGGGGGCTCACCCAGTCCCTCGCGGCGGCGGTGAGGGAACGGGCGGTGGCCGGGTCGACCGAGGTCGGCAGGGGCAGCGGGGTGTCCGGCTGCTGCTCCGCGAGCGGGCCGGAGGTGTGCCACGACTCGACGTCGGCCAGCCACGCCTGCGCCACCTCGGCCAGTTCCTGGGCCTCCTGGTTGCGCAGCGCGGCGGCCTCGGTGGCCGTGTGCTGGGCGTCGCGCGCGGTGTGGCGCAGGCTCTCCACCTGACGCCAGACCGCGTCCAGCTCGGCGGCCTGCGCGGCCAGGGCCAGGGCCAGCGCGCCGCGTTGCCGCGCCGACGAGGCGATCTCGGCCAGGCGCGCCGCCACGGTCTCCAGCGCGACGTCGTCCAGCTCGACGGCGGGTGGCACGCGGCGGTCGATCGGCAGTGGTTCGGCTTCCGGGTCGGGCTTGGCGCGCACGGACTCCGTCCGCACCAGGGCGTCCGAAGTGGACACGCGCGGGAGGTCGGGGACCACGGCGGAGTCCAGGCCGGCCACGCGCAGGTGGTGCCGCAGCGGTTCGACCAGCTCGTGCGCCGAGCCGAGGTCGTCCGCCAGCCGCCGCAGCAGCCGCAGCACGCCGTCGACCGCGCCGTCCTCCTGCAACCGCTGCTTGTTGGCCATGTCCAACGCGGCGACCGCCGACGAGCGCTTCTCCGCCACCAGCTTCTCGCGCGTCTGCAGGTCCTGCAGGTCGCGGAACGCCGGCAGCTCCTTCAACGCGCCGATGGTCTCCTCGGCCTGCTGCTCCCCGGCCTCCAGCGACGCCTGCGCGTGCTCCGCCGCCGCCCGCGCCGCGAGCGTCTCCTCCAGCGACGCCGACAACCGCGCCGAGGCGCGCTCCAGCTTCCGCACGCCGTCCTCGGCCGCGCCCAACCGCTCCGCCGCCGCCCGCAACCCGCCGAACGCGTAGTCCGAGTACGTCTTCAGGAACGTCCCCAGCGCCGCGTCCGCCGCCGACAGCCGCGTGATGTTCTCCCGGATCGACTCCAGGTCGTCGAACGAGGTCGCCAACTGCTCGAGCATCGCCTGGTCCAACGGCGGCAGCGCGTCGGACAGGATCTGCTCCAACTGCCCTTCCAGCACCTTCAGGCCGACGTCGGGGTTGCGCAGCGTCCGCTGCAGGTGCAGCAGGTCGCCGTAGCGGGGCGCGGGCACCCCGTACACGGTCTCGGCCACCCGCGCCCGGAACGCCGCCTCCTCCAGCACGCAGTCCGCCCCGACCACGTCACGCAGCTGCGTCGGCCCCAGCGGCGTGCGGTCCGGGCCCACCAGGGCCAGCGAGCTGCCCACCCGCAGCGGCGTGATGAACCGCCACGAGTCGGTGATCGCCTGCGACGTCTTGGACGCCTTCACGCCCAACCCGCAGGTCAGGTACTCGTCGTCGCCGCGGGTCAGCTCGACCCACGCGTAGCCGATCCGGTTGGGCCCGCCGTCGTAGTCGTCCAGCATGAGCCGCCGCAGCGACACCGTGTCGAAGCCCTTGGACCCGACCTGCCGCAGGTCGCCGTCCAGGCACAGCGGCAGCAGCAGCTCCAGCGTGCGCGACTTGCCGGACCCGTTGGTGCCCTGGAAGATCGCGCGCCCGCCGGAGAAGTCGAACGCCTGCTCGGTGTACTGCCAGATGTTGACGATGCCGCCCCTGTGCAGCCGCCACCTGTTCACGCGGTCTCCTCATCGAACAACGACCAGCTGGGCACGTCCGGCACGACGACCGGCTCCACGTCACGTTCCGGGTCGCCGTCCGGCGACGGCAGCCACCGGTGCGCGGCCGCGTTGAGCAGCCACCCGTCCGCCGCGGGCACCGCCAACCCCATGCGGCGCAGCAGCTCCAGCACCTCGTCCACCAGCCGGTCGGGGTCCTCGGTGAACTGCTTGGACCACGCGGTCGGGTAGTCCTCCACCAACCGCTCGCACACCGCCTTCAACGCCGGCACGGCCACCTCGTGCCGCCCGTCGGGGCGCGGGTCGGAGTCCAGCAGCTCCGGCAGCGCCAGCAGCGCGATCCGCGCGACCGTGGACGTGCCGGGGAAGTACAGGTCGGTCAGGTAGTCCTCGGGGTCGGCCGCGAGCACGCCCTCGACCCGGCACTCGGTGTGCAGCCCGAAGCACGTCTCCAGCAGCGCGGTCTCCTTGCGCTGGTTGCGCCGCAGCCACTCGGCCTGCTCGGGCGGCAGGTCGGCGTACAGCACCACGGGGTTCTCCACGAGCTTGCGCCGCACCGCGTGCTCGACGCCGCGCGGACCGGGCCGGGCGGCCAGCTCCACCAGCCGCTCGGGCGACGTCGCCTCGGCCACCGGGCCGGTCAGCAACTGCCCGAGCAGGTCGGTGTCGATGGTGATCAACGCCTCGGCCTGCGCGTCCACCGTGCCCTCGGTCTCGTGCAGCACGCCCAGCGACACCAGGTGCCGCAGCGCCGCCGTCAACGCGCGCCGGTCGGCCACGTCGTCCACGACGGTCAGCCCAGCCTCCACCGCCGCCGCGCGGACGTCGGCCACCAGCCGCGACAGCAACGCCTGCCGCCCGGTGCCGGTCAGCACCGCCATCGTCAGCGCCAGGTACGCGTACCCGCGCGGGGACATGCCGAGCACGCCCCGCGAGTCGTCCGGGCCGGGCCCGGACTTGTAGAGCCGCGCGAACCGCCGCTCCACCACCAGCCGGTAGCCGAGCACCCGGGCGAACAGGTCCTGCAACGCGGCCCGGTGCCGGTAGACCAGCGCCAGCAGCTCGCCGTCCGGCCCGTCGGCGCGCAGCAGCGGCCGGCGCAGCAGGGTGCGGGCGCAGCGCACCACGTTCGCCGCGTCGATCTCGGAGAGGTCCTCGAACATCAGTCGAGCACCACCGTGGAGTCGTGCAGGGTCAACGTGCCCGCCGCCGAACGGATCGTCGTGTGCCGGCCCGCCTCGTGCGCCACCGTGACCCGCAGGCCGCGCACCGGGTCGGTCGCGGAACCGGCGTCGGTCGCCTTGTCGCGTTGCGCCATCGCCAACGTGAGCAGCTCGCACAGCACCCCGAGCGCCTCGCCGGACAACGTGGTCTCGGCCAGCCGGGGAGCCGCCGCGGCCAGCTCGGCCACCGACGCGGCCCGCCGCTCGTCGGCCTCCCGCGCCTCGGCGAGCAGCGACTGCTCGGTCATCGGGTCGTCCAGGATCCGCGACGTCCGGCCGCGCGCGCCCCGGTCGCCCCGGCTGCGCACGCTGACCTGCACGTCCACCACCGGGCCGTCGCGCCACGGCGTGCGCTCGTTGTCGCGGTCGTGCTCAGGCGCGGGGGACACGTGCCGCGCCGAGTACAGCCCGAACGCCGCCGCGTACAGCTCGTGGGCCTGCGACCGGGTGCCGGCGTCGAACCACGCGGCGAGCTTCAGCAGCTCCGCCCGCCTGCTCGGCAGCAGCCCGCCGCCGGAGGTGGCCCGCTTCACGCTGGCCAGCAGCGACCCGATCGCGCGCGCCGTCGCCTCGCGCAGCGCCGTCACCTGGCTCGGCCGGCCGGGCCGGTCCACGAACCAGTCGGTCAGCTCCTGCCAGTCCTCCGCCGACCGGCCGCGCGCCCGTTCGACGCGCTCGCCGAGGTCGGCCCGGCCCAGCAGCCGCAGCAGCTCCGAGCGCGCGGCGTTCACGCGGGCCAGCGCGTCGGCGATGGCGGGGGTGTGCCGCAGCACGTCCTCCACGACCATCTGGATGTACTCGACCAGCAGGTTGCGGAACCCGGAGATCTCGTCGGGCGCCAGGTGGTGCCGTGTCACGACCTGCCCGAGGTAGGCGTAGAAGTCGCGCACGGTCGCGGCCAGCTCGGCGTGCTGGAGGAACAGCGTGGTGACCTGCTCGGCCAACGCCTCCCGGGACCGGCCGGCGCCGGTGACCAGCGCCTCCGCCAGGGACCGGCCCAGCCGGTCCAGGCCGCGTTCCACGGCGGGCAGCAGCTCCCGCGACACCTCCCGCGCGCCCTCCGGCACGCGCAGCAGCTCGTCCACGTCGCGCTGCACCCGGACGGCGAGCTTGCTGACCTGGTAGCGGACGCTGCCGTGCTGGAACTCGGCGATGCTGGTGGCCACCACCTCGCGCCGGCCCTGCACCAGGTTGCCCCACTCGACGAGCTGGCGAAGCCGGTTGATCACGTTCTCGATGCGGGACTCGCCGGGCTCGACCCGGCCCTCCCGCTCGGCGCCCGCGAGCGCGCCCGCGACCTCGCCCGCGGACAGGTCGGCCAGCAGCGTGGAGGTGAACAACCGCATGATCGCCAGGTACGTGCGCTGGTGATCGCGGGCGTCCAGGTACGCGTAGAGCTTGAGGCGGCCGGCGGGTTCCACGGTGGGCCACCCTAGTGCGGCGGTCCGACACGTGCGGGCTACCGTGCCCGTGTGAGTCTGGGGCGCGCGGTGGGGTTGGTGCTGGGCGTGGCCGCTGACGCGGTCTTCGGCGACCCCAAGAGGTATCACCCGGTGGCGGGATTCGGGCGGGCGGCGGCGGCGCTGGAGCGCAGGCTGTACCGCGACCACCGGGCGGGCGGCGTGGCGCACGTGGTCGTGCTGGTCGGCGGCACGGTGCTGGCCGGGGTCGCGGCCGAGCGGCTCGGCCGGCGCGGCCCGGTCCTGGAGGCCCTGACCACGGCCGCCGCGACGTGGGTGGTGCTCGGCGGCTCGTCGTTGGCCGACGAGGGCACCGCGATGGGCCGCGAGCTGGACGGCGGCGACCTCGACGCGGCGCGCAATCGTTTGCCCAACCTGTGCGGGCGCGAGCCCCGCAAGCTGGACACGATGGGCCTGGCGAAGGCGACCGTCGAGTCCGTGGCGGAGAACACGTCCGACGCCGTGGTCGCGCCGCTGTTCTGGGGCGCGGTCGCGGGCGTGCCGGGGCTGCTCGGGTACCGGGCGGCGAACACCCTGGACGCCATGGTCGGCCACCGCAACGAGCGGTACCGCCGGTTCGGCTGGGCCGCGGCCCGGCTGGACGACGTGGCGAACCTGCTGCCCTCGCGGCTGGCCGCGCTGCTCACGGCGGCGGGCGCGCCGGTCGTCGGCGGGTCCGCGAGCGAGGCGTGGCGCACGTGGCGGCGGGACGCCTCGGCGCACCCGAGCCCGAACGCGGGCCAGGTCGAGGCGGCGTTCGCGGGGGCGCTGGAGGTCCGGCTGGGCGGCCGCACGGTGTACGCGCACGGCGCGGAGGACCGGCCCGTGCTGGGCCACGGCCGCAATCCCGACGCGGGTCACGTCACGCGCGCGGTGGAGCTGTCGCGGGTGGTCGGCGCGTCGGCGACGGCCGTGACCGCGGTCATCGCGCTGCTGCGGCCTCGTCTTCGGCGAGCTGTTCGGCGACGGACTTCCGCCTGACCTTCGCGGGCTTGTCGGCCGTCCCGTCCCCGTCGGCGCCCTCGCGCAGCGCCCCGCCGGGGCGGATCTCGCGGACGGTGAAGTACAGCCAGCCGCCCAGCGCCATCGCGCCGAACGCGATCCACTGCAACGCGTAGGAGAAGAACGGCCCCGCGTCGAGCTTCGGCAGCGGCAGCGACTCCTCCACGCCGGGCTGGCCTTCGGTGAGCTGGAAGTAGCCGGGCCGGATGTCGAGCCCGGCGGCCCGGCCGACCACGGCCGAGTTCACCGCGTACACCTGCCGGTGCGCGTCCTGCTGGAACGCGTCCCGGTCGTCCGACTCGTCGCGGCGGGCCAGCGCGACCACCGTCACCTCACCGGTCGGCACGGGGTCGAGGTCGGGCACCTTGATGCCGTTGACCGGCCGCACGTACCCCCGGTCGATCAGCACCACCGGGCCGTCGACCAGCCGGAACGGCGTCAGCACCTCGAACGCGGCCTCGCCCTGCACGGTCCGCAGCCGCGCCACCGCCTGCCCCTCGGGCAGGTAGCGGCCGGTGAGCGTGACGCGCCGCCACTCGATGTCGGCGTTGGACCGGTCGAGGAGCGTCGTGACCGGCACCGGGTCGGTGCGCAGCGACGACGTGACCGCGTGGTTCTGCGCCTCCCGGTCCGCGTCGCGGTTGAACTGCCACGGGGCGAGCAGCGTGAAGCACGCGCCCGCGAACACCCAGACCGCCAGCGTCAACGCCAGCCAGCCGGGCTGCACCAGGAACCTCAACCGCACGTGACCACGGTAAGCCCTGGGCCGGTGTGACCTGCACCCGGTCGAACCGGGCGGCCGGCGCCACGCCGGGCGGACGGGTCGTCAGGGCGCCGAACGCGCGGCGGACAACGCCTGCCGCGCGTACCCGCGACCGAACAGCACGGCGTGGACGAGCAGCGGGAACAGCTGGTGCAGCGGCACCCGGTCGCGCCAGCCGTCGGCCAGCGGCGCGGCCTCGTCGTAGGCGGCGAGCACGCGGTCCAGGTGGGGGCAGCCGAAGAGGGCGAGCATGGCCAGGTCGCTCTCCCGGTGGCCGCCGTGCGCGGCCGGGTCGAGCAGCCACGCGCGGCCGTCGGCGGCCCAGTGCACGTTGCCGCTCCACAGGTCGCCGTGCAGGCGGGCGGGCGGCTCGGCCGGCGCGTCGACCCGCACGGCCTCGATGACGCGGGCCTCGGCGGGCGTCAGCGCGCCCGCGTCCACCGCGCGGCGGGCGTAGTAGGCGATGCGGTGCTCGGCGAACCACTCGGGCCAGCGGTCGGAGGCGACGTCGCGCATCGGCGCCAGGCCGATCGCCGCGTCCACCGGGCCGCCCGGGGGCGGCGCGCCGAACGCGGGCGCACCGGTCGCGTGCAGGGCGGCGAGGCGGCGGCCGAACTCCTCGGCGGCGGACGGCGACGGTCGTCCGGGCTCCACCCGGTCCATCGCCAACCAGTGCTCGTGCCGCCCGCGCACCCGCGGCGCCGGCGGCCCGTCGGGTTCGGCCAGCCACTCCAGCGAAGCCGCCTCGGCGAGCGCCGCGTTCGGCCGGTCGTGCCGCTTGAGGACGACCGGGGAGCCGTCGGCGAGGTCGACCGCCCACACCTCGCCGCCGAGCCGCCGCACCCGCGCGGCCGGCGTCCCGGTCAGCTCCCGTGCCGCGTCCTCCGGCGTCACAGGCGTTCGCGCACCCACGCCAGCAGGCCCGGGACGGCCGCCTCCACCATCTCCACCACGCGACTGAAACCGGGCTCGTCCCCGTAGTACGGGTCGGGCACGTCCACGCCGTCCGCGTCCGGGTCGAACGAGCGCAGCAGCCGCACCCTCTCCGGGTCGGGCGCCATCCGCCGCAGCGCCCGCGCGTGCCCGGAGTCCAACGCCACCAGCAGGTCCGCGTCCAGGTGGTTCTCGTCGACCTGGGCGGCGGTGTGCTCCGTCGGGTAGCCCCGGTCCGCCAACGACTTCGCGGCCCGGGGGTCGGCCGGGTCGCCCACGTGCCAGCCGCCCGTGCCCGCGCTGGTCACCTCCACGAGATCACCCAGCCCGGCACGCCGCAGGTGCTCCCGGAATATGATCGCGGCCACGGGGGAACGGCAGATGTTGCCGGTGCAGATGAACGAGACGGTCAGCGTCACGGCAGGGGAGTCTGCCAGGGCGGGGTGACGCGCGACCATCGGATCGACCGGCTCGTGGTGGGGGTTTCGGGCATGTCCGGGGTCGTGGTCGGGGTCGTCGTGCTGCTCGCCGTCGGGGCGGCGGTCGGCGTCGCGGTGGTGGTGCGGCGGCGGTCGTGGCCGGACACGCCCGCGTTCGCCCGGCCACGGCCCGTGACGACGCCCGGCGGACCCGAGCCGGACCCGAACGCCGGATTCTTCACCGATCGCGGCGTGCTGTTCCGGAAAAGGCATTTCTTCGTCGGCACGGGGTGCCCCCCGGTGCTGGTGGCGGATTTTTCGTCACTCGACGTGTTGCGTCGGGAACAGCCCGTGCGCATTGCCGCGCACGGCATTCGGGTGTGGTGGTGGTTCGGGGACAGGTTCTACCGGGAAGCCGCCGGCTTGCGGGCCGACGACGTGCGAGCATGGGTGGACGAGCGGGAACGGGTGCGGCGGGCCCGCCAGGAGCGGGCCAGGCTGCTGTCGGCTGCGGAAGAGGGACTGCGAAAGCGTGACAACGGGTAACGGCGGGCCCCGCAATTCCGACGTCATTGGCGTGGGGAATGTGTCGGGGAGGAATGAGAATGACGCGCACGTGCGTCGGGCGGCGGCCGCGGCCGTCCATTTCGGAACGGAACTCGTGGAGGCGATCCCGGCGCCGCGGTCGGCTCCCGGGGAAGGTCGGCGACCGGTGGTGACCGAGCCGTCGCTGTGTCGGGCGGCCCGGTACGAGGGGCCGTCGCCGGTGCACCTGGTGCTGAGCGTGGCCCTGCTGTTCTTCGCGGTGGCCGTCTCGATGCTCTGACCGCCGGTGATCTCAGCGGCCTCTCAGGTCGTGCGCGGGAAGATCACCGCGTGTCCACCGTGAAGTCGTCGAACCCGGCCGGGTCCGCGCTGCCGTCGCTGGCCCGCGCGCTGACGAGGGTCGAGGACGAGATCAAGGCGCTGGCGACGTCGTCGTCCCTGCCGGTCGTGAACAGCGCCTCCGGCCGGATCACCGGGGCGGGCGGCAAGCGCCTGCGGTCGGTGCTGATCCTGTCCGGGTCGCTGGCCGTGTCGGGCACGATCACGGACCGGGCCGTCACCGCCGCCGCGTGCGTCGAGCTGCTGCACGCCGGCTCGCTCGTGCACGACGACCTGATGGACGACGCCGAGGAGCGGCGCGGTGTCCGCACGGTCGACGCGGACTGGGGTCCCGGCCCGGCCGTGCTGGTCGGCGACTTCCTGCTGGCCCGCGCGAGCCAGGCCGCGCTGGAGCGCATCTCGCCGTTCGCCGCCGGGCGGCTCGCCCGGGTGGTGACGGACCTGGTCGAGGGCCAGGTGCTGGAGGTCATGGACCTCTACGACCCGCACCGCAGCCCGGAGTCCGCGCTCCGGTCCGTCCGGCTGAAGACCGGCGCGCTGTTCGAGGTGGGCGGCGTGCTGGCCGCCCACTGCGCCGACGCCGACGAGGCGACCGCGGCCGGGCTGGCCCGGTTCGGCGCGCTGTTCGGGCTGATGTTCCAGATCCTCGACGACCTGCTGGACCTCGTGTCCACCGCGCAGCGGTTGGGCAAGCCGGTCGGCCACGACCTGCGCCAGGGCGTCTACACGTTCCCGCTGCTGCGCGCCCTGACCGACGACCAGCGCGACCTGCTCGCGCGGCGCGGCCGCGAGCTGACCGACGCGGAGGTCGCCGGGCTGCTGGCCGAGCTGCGGCAGACCGGCCTGGTCGCCGACACGCTGGCGCACTGCACGGCGCTGGCCGCGCGGGCGGTGCGCGCCCTGCCGGACCTGCCCGACTCCGAGGCGCTGGCCACGCTGCGGGCCCTGCCGGACGCCTACCTCGACTGGGCCGCCTCGCAGACGGGGTAGAGCGCGGGCCGGCCGACCACGATCGCCTAGACTCGCGGCGATGACCAGCCAGGACCCCGGCCGGGCGCTGCTGCGCCACCACGGCGACGTCGACGCCGCGACCGGGCTCGCGGACTTCGCGGTGAACGTGCGGCTGCCCGCGCCGCCCGCGTGGCTGCGCGACCGGCTCGTCGCCGCGCTGGACGATCTCGGCCCCTACCCGGCCGCCGCCGCCGACGAACGCGCCCGCGCCGCCGTCGCCGCGAGGCACGGCCGCGCCCCCGACGAGGTGCTGGTCCTCAACGGCGCCGCGGAGGGGTTCGCGCTGCTCCCGGTCCTGCGCCCGACCCTGGCCGCGGTCGTGCACCCGTCGTTCACCGAGCCCGAGGTGGCGCTGCTGGACGCCGGCGTGCCCGTGCGGCGGGTCCCGCTGTGCCCCGGGGACGGCTACGCGCTGCGGCCCGACCTGGTGCCCGACGAGGCCGACCTGGTGGTGCTCGGCAACCCGACCAACCCGACGTCCGTGCTGCACCCGGCCGACGTGGTGGCGTCGCTGGCCCGGCCCGGCCGGGTGCTGGTGGTGGACGAGGCGTTCGCCGACGCCGTGCCCGGCGAACCGGCGTCGCTGGCGGGCCGCGCCGACCTGCCCGGCCTGCTGGTGCTGCGCAGCCTCACCAAGACCTGGGGCCTGGCGGGCCTGCGCGCGGGCTACCTGCTCGGCGCGCCGGACCTGCTGGCCCGGCTCGCCCTGCACCGGCCCCGGTGGCCGGTGGGCAGCCTGGTGCTGGAGGCCGTCACGGCGTGCTGCGAGCCGGCCGCGGTGGCCGAGGCGGAGGCGATGGCGCGGGAGGCGCGGGAGCACACGGCGCACGCCGTCGGGCTGCTGGGCGACCTCGTGGTCGTGCCGCCGTCCGCGCCGTTCGTGCTGCTGCGCGTGCCGCAGGGCGCGCGGGTGCGGCAGGCGTTGCGGGACAAGGGGATCGCGGTCCGGCGCGGCGACACGTTCCCCGGCCTGACCCCCGACCACCTCCGGGTCGCGGTCCGCGATCCCGGGGAGTTCGCCCTGCTGGCGGACGCGCTGCGAGTCGTGCTGGAGGAGCTGTGACCACGCTCGGGGACGTGCTGGCCGTGCTGGAGGCCGCCTACCCGCCCGCGACCGCCGAGTCGTGGGACGCCGTCGGCCTCGTCTGCGGCGACCGCGCCGAGCCGGTGACCAGGGCGCTGTTCTGCGTCGACCCCGTCGAGTCCACAGTGGACGAGGCGTTGGAGGTCGGCGCGCAGCTGCTCGTGGCGCACCACCCGCTGATGCTGCGCGGCGTCACGGGCGTGCCCGCGGACGACCCCAAGGGCGGGCTGGTCCACCGGCTCATCCGCGCGGGCGTCGCGCTCTACACCGCCCACACCAACGCCGACGCGGCCAGCCCCGGCGTGTCCGACGCCCTGGCCGAGGCCCTCGGCCTGCGGGTCACCGGCCCGCTCGTGCCCGGCGGGGACGGCGCGGCCACCGGCATCGGCCGGATCGGCGAGCTGGACCGCCCCGAACCGCTGCGCGACTTCGCCCGGCGCGTCGCCGACGCGCTGCCGGCGACGGCGTGGGGCGTGCGCGCGGCGGGCGACCCGGACCGGCCCGTGCGGCGGGTCGCGGTGTGCGGCGGCGCGGGCGACGGCTACCTGGCCGACGCGACCCGCGCGGGCGTGGACGCCTACGTCACCGCCGACCTGCGGCACCACCCGGCGGGCGAGCACCTGGCCGCGGGCGGGCCCGCGCTGGTCGACGTGGCGCACTGGGCCAGCGAGCAGCCGTGGTGCGCGCAGGCGGCGCACGTCGTGCGCACCGCGTTCGGCGGTACCGTCGAAGTCCTCGTCTCGACCCGCCGGACCGATCCGTGGACCGTCGGCGTGACGAGCCGAACAGGAGCATCCCGATGAGAGGTCCACAGTGAAAGCCGATCCCGCCGTGCAGCGCAGGCTCCTCGACCTCGCGCGGGTCGACGCCGAACTGTCGCGCGTCACCCACCGGCGCCGCACGCTGCCGGAGATCGCCGAGATCGCCGAGGCGGAGAAGCAGGTGCGCGCCAAGCAGGACGCGCTGACCACGGTCGAGACGACCCTGGGCGACCTCGACCGCGAGGTCCGGCGCCAGGAGACCGAGATCGACCAGGTGCGGGCCCGCGAGGAGCGCGACCGCGCGCTGCTCCAGGGCGGCGCGGTCGGCGCGAAGCAGCTCACCGACCTGGAGCACGAGCTGGCCACCCTCGGCCGCCGCCGCGGCGCGCTGGAGGACGACCTGCTGGAGCTGATGGAACGCCGCGAGGCCGTCGAAGCCGACCTCCAGCACGCCCGCGTCGAGCTGGACAAGGCGCAGGAGTCGCTCGCCGACGCCGCCCGCCGCCGGGACGCCGCGCTCGCCGACCTGGAGTCCACCGAGGCCAAGCGCACCGCCGACCGAGAGGGCCTGACCGGCCAGTTCCCCCAGCCGCTGCTCGCCCTCTACGACCGCGTGCGGGCGCACAAGGGCATCGGCGCGGCGCTGTTGCAGTCACGGCGCTGCGGCGCGTGCCGGATCGAGCTGGACCGCAGCGCGATCGCGCACGTCAAGGAGTCGGCGGCCGACGAGGTCGTGCAGTGCGAGGAGTGCGGCGCGATCATGGTGCGGACCGGGGAATCGGGTCTGTGAAGGTCGTCGTCGAGGCGGACGGCGGGTCGCGCGGCAACCCCGGGCCCGCCGGCTACGGCGCGGTCGTGCTGGACGAAGCGGGCGCGGTGCTGGCCGAGCGGTCCGCCGGGATCGGCGTCGCCACCAACAACGTCGCCGAGTACCAGGGGCTCATCGCCGGGCTGGAGGCGGCGGCCGAGCTGGGCGCGTCCGCCGTGGACGTGCGGATGGACTCCAAGCTCGTGGTCGAGCAGATGTCCGGGCGCTGGCAGGTCAAGCACCCGGCCATGCAGCCGCTGGCCGCCCGCGCCCGCGAGGTGGCGCGGTCGTTCGACCGGGTGGGCTACACGTGGATCCCGCGCGAGCGCAACCGGCGCGCCGACCGGCTGGCCAACCTGGCGATGGACGAGCAGGCGGGCGTCGGCCGGCCGGAGAAGTCCGGGCCCGCCCGGCCCGAGCCGCAGCAGCCCGACGCGGCGATCAGCTCACCCGCGTCGTGGACCGGCGCGGTCGGCGAGCCGACCCGGCTGTACCTGCTGCGGCACGGCCAGACCGAGCTGTCGGCAGCCCGCCGCTACTCCGGGCGCGGCAACCCGCCGCTGACCGACGTCGGCCGCGCGCAGGCCGACGCCGCGGCCCGCCGGCTCGCCAAGGTCGAGGGCCTGGCCGCGGTCGTGTCGTCGCCGCTGGGGCGGGCGCGGGAGACCGCGCGGGCGGTCGCGGCGGCCACCGGCGCGGAGCTGTCCTGGGACGACGACCTGATCGAGACCGACTTCGGCGCGTGGGAAGGGCTCACGTTCGCCGAGGCGGCCGAGCGCGACCCCGACGTGCACCGGCGGTGGCTGGGCGACCCGTCCGTGCCCACGCCCGGCGGCGAGAGCTTCGACCAGGTGCACCACCGGGTCCGCCGGGCCCGCAACGCCCTCGTGTCCCGCTTCGGCGGCGCGAACGTCGTCGTGGTCAGCCACGTGACCCCGATCAAGTGCCTGCTGCGGATGGCGCTGGACGTGGGGCCGTCGCTGCTGTTCCGGCTGCACCTGGACCTCGCGTCGCTGTCGGTGGTCGAGTTCTACCCCGACGGCCTCGCGTCCGTGCGGCTGGTCAACGACACCTCGCACCTGGTCTAACCGGCCGGCCGCAACCGGGGCCGCTCGCGGCGGAACCGGGCGTCCTGCACGGCCATCGCGAACCGGTCCACCGCCGCGCGAATCGCGTCGGCGGCTTTCGGCGCGATCACGCCGTTCTCGATGTCGTGGTCGAGCACGAATTCGCCGCGCAGCACGGAATCCGCGCCTTTGCCCGCGAGCAACGGGTTCAGCGCGTAGTCCATCGCGACCAGGAACCCCTGGCTCCCGCCGGTCGCCAAAGGCAGGATCACTCGACCGCGCAACGCCCTCTTCGGCAACATGTCGACGAGCGCCTTCACCAGCCCGCTGTACGCCGCGCGGTACACCGGGCTGGCGACCACGATGCCGTCCGCGCGCAGCACCGAGGCGACCGCGTCCCCGATGTCCGGGTCGCGCAGGTCCTCGGTGAGCAGCGGCAACGTGGGCAGTTGGCGCACGTGCAGGGTCCGCACCCCGTACCCGGCCTCGCGCAGCAGGGCCTCGACGTGGGACACGACGACGCCGGTGCGCGACGTCGGCGACGGACCGCCGGAAATCATCAGAATGGACGACATGGCTCGCTGACCCCTTTCGGGAAAAGGCTCTGGGTGCGACATAAAATCGGTCAGCGACAACAGATCGCGGCGGCGGTCCGACCGAAGTCGACGTGCCGGCGGCGGGTGAGCCCCCCGATTCCTGGCATGGTTTCGAGTAGAGCAGCAAGCCCACATCGCGACAAGGTTCCGCGGCCCGGGTTCCACCTCCTGGGAACCCGCCGGTATCCTGGTGGGGCGGATGAGTCGGCAGGGCGGCCGCGTCGACGGGTCCCCGGATCCGTCGCCGAGGAAAGTCCGGACTCCACAGGGCAGGGTGGTTGTCAACGGCAACCAGGGGCGACCCTCGGGACAGTGCCACAGAGAACAGACCGCCCCGGCGCGAGCCGGGGTAAGGGTGAAACGGTGGTGTAAGAGACCACCAGCGTCCCCGGTGACGGGGACGGCTCGGTAAACCCCACCCGGAGCAAGGCCAAGAGGGTGCCCCAGGGCACCTGCGCAGGCGATCGAGGGCGGCCCGTCCGATGCCTGCGGGTAGGCCGCAAGAGCCTGTCGGCGACGGCAGGCCGAGATGGATGGCCGCCGAACGGGACCGCCGCGAGGCGCCCGGGAACAGAATCCGGCTTACATGCCGGCTCATCCGCCCCTCTCCGCCCTTCGGGCGCTCCGGCCGCCGTCCGGGCGCACCCGTCCGCGCGCCCACCGCTTGCGAGGCGCACTCGCCCGCCTATACATCCCTTGCGCGCCAACGGTGTTACACAAGTGAGGCCGTTCGAGTGGTTGTCGGTATCAACCCCGTCCGGCCCGGATCCTCCTCGCAGACCGCGGGCCCTGCCCCGCGGTGCCACGAGGGAGGAACCGATGTCCACCACCAAGCGGCGAGCCGGCGCCTGGCTCGCCCTGACCGGCCTGATGGGTGCGACGGCGATCACCGGGGCCGCCGCCACCGCCGCGGCCGCACCGGCGGAGCTGCCGGTGTACGAAGTCCGGTCCGCCGGGCTCACCCCGGACCAGGCCGCCGCGTTGCAGCGCGCGTTCGGCCTCAAGGACGTGCGCCTGGCCGAGGACGGCTCGGTGTCGTTCGCCGACGAGTCCACCTACCTGCGCGTGCCCGGCCTGGACCAGGGCGCGGGCAAGCCCGACGAGGACGGGATCGGGACCACGGCGACGGCGCTCGACCTGGACGGGCTCAAGCGCCTGCGCGCCGTGCCCGTCGAGGACGCCACCAGGAAGACGCTCGAAGCGCTGCGCGGCGTCGGGCTGCTGCCCGCGAACGCCACGCCCACCGCCGGGCAGACGACGTTCGAGGTCGTCGACGCCAACCAGAAGGCCGTGGTGACCGCGCCGCTGGACACCGCCGTGTCGTTCGCGTTCGCGCTCGACGGCGTGCCGCTGGAGGGGCCGGGGGCGAAGCTGCGGGTCGCGTTCGACGGCCAGGGCGCGGTCGCGGGCCTGACCTACGCCACCCGTGAGGTGGTGAAGACCGGCAGCGTGCCCGTGGTCGGCCTGGACGAGGGCCTGAAGCGGTGCGCCGACCTGTTCGGCACGAGCGTGCGGCCGACCGGCGCGTCCTACGTGTACGAGGCCCCGCCGCTGGCCGAGAAGGTCGCGAAGCTGGAGCCGGGCCTGCGGTGCGACGGCGTGAACTCCGACGGCGCGGCCGTGCAGTCGGTGATCGTCGGCGCGGCCGTGGACGCCCGCCTGCCCGAGCCGGGCCCGGCCGACCCGCCGCGCCAGGAGAGCGCGTTCACCCCGCAGTGGACCACCCGGGTCGACGTCGGCAGCGAGGGCACCGGTCCGTGCTCGGGGCTGCCGTGGACGGCGAACAACCTGGCGTCGTTCAACAACCGGTTCACCGCCGCGGGCGTGCCGGTGCAGTTCAGCTGGCTCAACGCCAACGCGTGGGAGCGGGACTTCAAGGACCCGGCGTTCCCCGGCGGGCAGGACCACCTGTACGCCGACGACGTGGACATGACGTACTGGCAGGGGCACGGCTCGCCGACCGGCTTCTCGTTCGCCGGGTGCAGCAGCAACACCGACACGTTCCTGTCCAACAACGACGCGCGGTGGGGCAACCGGGACGTCGAGTGGATGAGCCTGTTCACCTGCTCGATCCTGCAGGGCACGTCGGGCGGGCAGAGCTGGGCGGCGCGGTGGGGCAAGGCGTTCCGCGGGCTGCACCAGATCAACAGCTTCGACACCGTCTCGTACCACAGCGCCGTGCACGGCGGGAAGTTCGCGAACTACCTGCTGCGGACGCCGTTCCTGTGGTGGAACAAGCCGATGAAGGTGCGGGACGCGTGGGCGCAGGCGTCGATCGACACGCAGCCGGCGTCCGTGCGGTGGGCGACCATGGGGCCGATCGGCCTCGGCGGCCTGGCCAACTTCAACGACTACTTCTGGAACAAGGGGCCGGTCGGCCCGGACACGTTGCCCACGTTCGGCTACTGGCGGATCTCGGGCCTGAGCTGACCCGGGGCACGTGACGCGAAGGGGTCCCTCCCGCACCTGGGGGTCGGAAGGGGCCCCTTCCGCGCGTGTCGAACCTCCAGCGCCCGTGTGTCGAACGCCCGGGTACCGCGAGTTCGACGTTCAGGACGGCCCGACGCGGTCCCGAGCGTTGAACTCACGGGTCCCGAGCGTTCGACTCGCGCGTTCCGAACGTAGGACTCTCGCGTTCTGAACGTAGGACTCACGCGTTCTGGAGGTAGGACACGCGGGTGGGGTCAGGTGCGGCGGGCGGGGCGGCCCGGGGGCATGCGGAAGACCGGGCGGAACGCCTCGCCGCCGTTGTAGCGGCGTTCCAGCTCGGCCACGTAGGCGGCGACGGCCGGGTTCACGATGTCGGCCAGGCTGCGCACGCCCGCCTCCGCCTCGTACGCCGCCAGGTAGGTCGCCGCCGCCCGCGCCCGCTCCAGCACGTCCTGGTCGAAGTTGACCGTCCGCTGCACCCGCCGCCCGGTTTGCCGGTCCTGACCGGTAACCTGATCACCGCCCGAGACGGCCACCGAGACGGTGATCTCGTTCACTCCGGTGGCTGGTTCGGGCACGGCCTCGGGCGGCTGGGTCATCGGCGAGCCTCCTCGGCGTCGTCACTCCGGCATGCGGACCGTTCGGGTGCCCGTCGCTCGGCCGGTCGGGGGATTCCGCGTGACCGGCGGGGAGAGGGCTGGAGGTCGTGCACACTGTGCGTGACCAGGGGGTTCGCAGTCGAGTGAACTATCTCAGCAATCGGGAGAAACCGGGGACGTCGGTTCTCCACCGGCTCGCCCCGAACCATGATGTCTGTGGTCAGATTAGACGTATTCGAGTGCCAGGGGAACGGTTATTGATCTACCCACCGCTAGTCGCCCGATACACCTCGTGACGAAGACGTGTTCTACTCGATAGCGCACCAACCGGACGGGCACCCCTCGGCCCGCCCGGCGAAGTCCTGCGTACTCAGGAGTACGAGATGACCGCCATGACCCTGGTAACACTCGCCCAGCAGCAGCCCGCCCTGGGCACAGGCGGGGTGCGCCAGTGGATCCTCGACAACCTGGTTCCCCTCCTCTTGCTGACGGTCGCCGTGCTGCTGCTCTGGCTCGGCGGCGGCAAGGGCGACAACGCCGGGGTCATGCGCCGCCTCGGCGGCGTCATCATCGCGTTGGCGATCATCGGACTGGCCGTGACCACGAACGCGGGCGCGAACATCGGCCAGTGGATCGCCGGCCTGTTCACCGGCGGGTGACCCTTGCGGGTACGCACTGACGACGAGGTCTACCGGGTCGACGCCGTCTGGCTCGGCCCGCCCAAAGCGACCTTCCCGTGGCGCGCGCGGTACGTCGCGTGGGGCGTCGGCATCGTGGTCTTCTTGCTGGTCACGGCTGTCCAGCGCCAGGTCGGCTTCGGTTTCGACTTCATCAACACCGGCTGGGGCTTCGTGATCACGATCGCGCTGACCCGGTTCATCTGCTCGCGGATCAGCCACGAGCGCCCGCTGTCGTCGGTCCTGGCGATGTGGGTGCGCGAGCTGACCGCGCCGCGCGAGACGACGTCCGGCCGGGGCGGCGCGGCCAGTGCCGCGCGCATCCGCGTCAACCCGCAGCGCCCCCGCAAACGTCACAAGAAGGGGGCGAAACGCGCGACCGCCCCCACCCGATCCCAGCACCGCAGGCAGCAAGACCGCCGTCAGAAGGAGGTGCGCGGTGTTCGGACGCCGGCGTGACCGTGACCGACGATCCGCCGCACACGTGGCCCAGCACGCGGCCGCCGCGCGCGACGACCGCAAGGTCTACAGCAAGCGGGGCCGCCGGTTGCCGGGCGAGCAGGCGGTGCCGAGCTACACGCCGTCGATCGCGGCCCGCAGCATCGACGGCCACCTGCTGCGCACCGGCCAGGAGGTCTACGCCTGGTACCGGCTCGCGCCGCAGCGCTGGTCGTTCCGGTCCGACTCGCAGCGCCAGGACCTGATCGCCGCGATCGCGGGCCAGTACGCCGAGCTGCAGGGCCGCTGGATGCACCTGCGCGTGACGACCCGGCCGTACCCGATCCGGATGTGGGCCGAGGCGCACGTGCACAACGCCGTGCGCCGGCTCCCGGACACCCCCGGCACGCTGAGCTTCGACGACTACATGGTCGGCGAGCAGCAGCAGCTCATGGGCCGGTCCATGGCGGAGAAAGAGGTCTACCTGGGCGTCCAGGTGCAGACCCGCAACATGATGGACCGCGCGGTCGAGCGCGCCGCCCCCGTGCTGCGCAAGGTGTTCCCGGACGCGGTGGACGCCGAGCTGGTCGCCATCGAGTCCGAGATCGACCACCTCGACCAGGTGATCGGCTCCGCGGGTCTGGAGGGCCGCCCGGCCACGGCCGAGGAGATGTCCTGGCTGATGCACCGGTCGTGCTCGCTGGGCCTGCCCGCGCCGCGCAACCTGCCCGCGGTGCCGGGCGCGCCGTGGGAGCCGGAGGACCTGGCGTCGTTCACCGACGCGGCGGACTTCCACCAGGAGCCGTACTCGCCGACGGTCACCGTGCGCGGCCGCACGGGGTCGAACGCGGGCATCAAGCGGCACGTCGCGGTGCTGACCGTGGGCCTGATGCACGGCCTGCAGATCCCCGAGCAGGACGACCCGTGGGTGCAGCGGTCGGACCGGCTGCCCGCCGCGGTCGAGTGGTCGGCGCGGATCTACGTGCGGCGTCCCGAAGAGGTGTCCGGCGAGCTGCAGCGGCAGATGAGCAAGGTCCGCTCGCAGGTGCGCCACTACACCGACGAGCACGAGCTGGAGCCGCCGCAGTCGCTGGCCCGCCAGGCGTCGCGGGTGCTGGAGATCGACGACGAGATGACCTCGGGCTTCACCGCCCTGGGCACGCGGGTGCGGAGCTGGTGGCGGCTCGCGGTGTCCGGGCCGACGGAGCGCGAGGCGCTGCGGCTGGCCCAGGGCCTGCTCGACCTCTACAAGCCGAAGGTGGCGATCGAGCACCCCGAGGCGCAGTACGCGATCGCCCGCGAGTTCATCCCCGGCGAGCCGCTGTCGTCCTCGGCCTACCTGCGCCGCGGGTCGGTGCTGTGGGCGGCCTCGGCCGTGCCGACGGCGACCGCCGAGGTGGGCGACCGGCGCGGGATCCTGCTCGGCGAGACCGTGACCGCGACCCGCCGCCCGGTGGCGTGGGACCCGTGGATGGCGCAGGAGCTGCGCGACTCGTCCGGCCTGACCGCGATGGTCGCGGGCCTGGGCGCGGGCAAGTCGTTCCTCGGCGGCGGCATCGTCTACAAGACGTTGCGGTCCGGCGCGCACTGGACGCTGCTCGACCCGTCCGGCCCGCTGGCCGCGTTGTGCGACCTGCCGGAGCTGAAGCCGTACGCCCGGCCGATCAACCTGCTCAACGCGCAGGCGGGCATCCTCAACCCGTACCGGGTGGTGGCCGAGCCGCAGCTCGACCACTTCATGGACGAGGACGACCCGGAACGGGCCTGGCGGCGGGAACGCGCGCTGGCCGCGGCCACCCGGCGCCGGCTCGTGCTGGACGTGCTGACCGGACTGCTGCCGTTCGAGGTGGCCCGGCTGCCGCAGACCCGGATCGTGCTGCTGCGCGCGGTCCGCACGGTCGGCGGCCGGCCCGACGCGCACCCCGGCATGGTGTTCGAGGCGCTGCGGCGGGACGCGAGCGAGCACCACGAGCACGCGGTCGTCGTCGCGGACTTCCTGGACGAGATGCGGGAGCGCATGTCGCTGCTCATCCCGGAGCAGGACCTGGACCCGTACAACGAGGCGCGGGACGACCGGTTGACCGTGCTGACCATGGCGGGGCTGAACCTGCCGAAGGACGGCGTGGGCCGCGAGCACTGGACGGACGCCGAGGCGCTGGGCGTGGAGATGCTGAACCTCGCCGCGTGGCTGACCCAGCGGTCGATCTACGAGCGGCCGAAGGACCTGCGCAAGGGCGTCTGGATCGACGAGGCGTTCTTCCTGTCCGAGGTGCCCACGGGTCGCGTGCTGATGAACCGGTTCGCCCGCGACTCCCGCAAGTGGAACGTCCGCGTGCTGCTGTCGTCGCAGATCCCGGCGGACTTCCTGAAGATCCAGGGCTTCGTCGCGCTGCTCGACTCGGTGTTCGTCGGCCGGTTGG
Organism: Actinosynnema sp. NPDC059335; assembly: GCF_042752395.1. Taxonomy (NCBI): domain Bacteria; kingdom Bacillati; phylum Actinomycetota; class Actinomycetes; order Pseudonocardiales; family Pseudonocardiaceae; genus Actinosynnema; species Actinosynnema sp. NPDC059335. The sequence continues at coordinate 61,909 of NZ_JBHYXZ010000010.1, forward strand.
ACGACGACCAGGCCCAGGCGGACGCGTTGCGGCTGCTGAAGGTGCCGGTCGGCGCGGGCTACGAGCAGGTCGTGGCGTCGCTGGGTCGTCGTCCCGGCGGCGTGCGCAACAACGTCGAACGCGACCGCGCGCCCCGCCAGTTCATCTTCGCCGACGGCGCGGGCGGCGTGGAGCGGATCCGGATCGACTTCTCCGGGCCGCACCTGGAGCACCTGCGCAACGCGCTCGACACGACGCCGGACGCCCTGCGCGAGGGCGGGGAGGCGGAGGTCGAGGTCTCCTCGCCGCCGCAGGACCCGTTCGCCTACGCCGAGCAGTACACCGACGACTACGACGACGAGTTGGCCGCCGACCTGGAGGTCGGCCTGACCGACGACCTGGTCGACCTGGCGCACGCCGAGGGAGGAAACCGCCGACCGGGGCGGGAAGGCAGCGCATGAGCGGCCGCACGAGCGCGGGTGCCCCCGGGGAGCCCGCATGAGCACCCTCGTCCTGGTGGCGCTGATCGCCGTCGCGCTCTACGCGCGGCGGCGGTTCAGACGCGCCCAAGAGCACGCCGCGGCGCACGGTCGTCCGGGCCGCGCGCGGTGGCGCGCGATGGCCGTCGTGGTGGCGCTCGTCGGCCTCCAGGTAGTCATCGGCGCCACGCCCGCCCAGGCCGCGCCGTGCGGCGAGGCCCCGAACCCGGAGCGGCCCGGCTCGGGCATGGTCGGCGCGATCGACCCGCCCATCGGCAACGGCCTGCCCGACACGCCGTACCTGACCCACGGCTACGCGGGCATGGTGTGGCACACCTACCAGGAGAAGTGCCTGGTGCCCAACGCCACCCCGGTGCTGGACACCTGGATGGGCAACGAGCTGTTCAACGTCGCCAAGAACATCGTCGGCGCGACGAACGCCCTGCACTACACGGTCGTCGGCCAGGGTCTGCTCAAGCCGCTGGACGACGCGGTCAAGGAAGGCGTCCAGCGCGTCTACGACAACGTCTACCTGCGCTGGTTCGGCCTGGTCGCGCTGATCCTCGCGGTGCTGATGTTCCGCCAGATCTGGCAGGGCGACCTGGCGTCGATCAGCAAACGGGGGCTGTGGGCGCTGGCCGCGATGTGGCTGGCCACCTCGACGCTCGCGCTGCCCCAGTTCTACGACCTGATGGACAACACCCTGGTCACCAAGACCTCGGAGATCCAGGCCGGGTTCATCGACGTGGACGAGGGCAAGGACCAGCTCGACGTGCTGCCGTCCCGGCTGCACGACTCCGTGGTCTACCAGAGCTGGCTGCGCGGCGAGTTCGGCGCGCCGGAGGCCCCGCAGGCGACGGAGTTCGGGCCGCGGCTGCTGGCCGCGCAGGCGTGGACGGTGCAGGAGCTCGCCGAGCACAAGGACGGCGACCAGGCCGCGCTGGACGCCAAGAAGGCCGAGTACAAGAACATCTACGCGCAGCTCGGCCCGACGAAGGGCTACTTCAGCGGCGACGACGGCGGCCGCACCGGCGCGGGTTTCCTGTCGCTGTTGCAGGCCATCGCGTTCTCGCTGTTCCAGCTGTTCGCCAAGGCCGCCGTGCTGCTGGCCCAGCTGCTGCTGCGGGTGCTCACGCTGACCGGCCCGCTGATCGGCCTGGTCGCGCTGATCCACCACGACCTGCTGCGCAAGGTCGCCCGCGCGGCCGGCGCGACGGTGTTCAACGTGCTGCTGCTCGCCGTGCTGGCGGGCGCGCACGCGTGGCTGCTCCAGGCGATCTTCAGTGCGACGGGGCTGTCCCTGCTGGCCCGGACGCTGCTCGGGCTGATGCTGACGGTGATCGCGTTCATGGTCGCCAAGCCGGTGCGCCGGATGTGGCAGATGGTCGAGATGTCGGTGGGCACGGTCGGCAACGCGCTGCCGATGCGCGGCGGCATCCTGTCCCGGTTCCGCAAGCGCAAGGAAGGCCCGTCGCCGCAGGAGGAGTTCTGGGACACCGTGCGCGACACGGACCCGGACGGCGTCGAGGTGCCGCAGCGCGACCGGCGGCGGGTGCGGCCCGAGGCGGCCAACCCGGTCGCGGCGACCGCGCAGCGGTTGGACCGGGCCGGGAACAGCGTCGGCGAGCTGGGCGGCGGGAACGGCGCGGCGCTGCCCGCCGCCGGGTACCGGCCGCCGGCGGCGCTGCCGTCCGGGCGGTCGCGGGTGGTCGACGCGCCGCCGATCGCGGACCGCAACTACGACCGGGTGGACGACGCGGTGCTGGTGCCGTCACGCGTCAACGGGGTCGGCCGGATCCCGGAGGCGCCGACCGGTGTGCCGGGGCCGCGCCGGGCGGAGACCGAGGTCGTGGCGGGGCGGCAGGTCCACGTGATCTACCGGCCGTCACGCGGGCTTGAGGTCAGGGACAGCTGATGCCGATCCGAACCAATCGCGGCCGCGCGGCCGTGTACCGACGCCTGTGGGGCTGGCCGTTGCGCTCGCCCCGGCACCTGGTGGCCACGATCGTGGGCGTGATCGCGCTGATCGCCACGATCAGCGTGGTCGTGCCGAACGCGATCGGCCCGAAGACGGGCGGTGGCGCGGCGGGCGCCTCGACGGTCGTCACGACCGGCGGCAGCGGCGGCAACCAGGTCGGTGTGCTGCCCACCGCCACGTCCGCCCCGCTGCCGACGAAGGCGCCCAGCCCCACCCCCGCGCCGAGTTCCGCGCCGACGTCCGCGGGCGCGCAGGCCGCCGCCGACGGGTGGGTGGACGCGTTCAGCTCGTTCCGGCCGGGCAAGACGACCAAGGAGCAGTGGCTGGCCGGGCTCGAACCGTTCACGTCGAAGGAGCTGTTCCCCCGGTTGGCCTCGATCGAGCCCGCGAACGTCCCGGTGGTGATCGACGAGGCGGTCAGGCCGATCAAGTCGTTCACCGATTCGGCGGAGTTCGAGGCGAAGCTCGAGGACGGCAAGCTCGTCGTGACCGTGGCGAAGCTCCCCGAGGGTTGGCGCGTGCACGAGTTCGACAAGGTGGGGTGACATGCTCAAGATCGGGCTCGTGGTCGCCGCCGTGGTGGCCGTGGTCGCCGTGACGGTGACCAACGGCGTGTCCACCGTCATCAACGAGAACACGCCGTCGGAGGAAGCCGTCGGCATCCGCATGGCGAGCTGCAACGCCTCCATCGGGCCGTGGGGCGGCGCCGGCGAGGAGCGCGGCCGGGCCGACGCCGACCGCCTGACCGAGGAGCAGCGCACCACCGTCGCGAACATCATCTCGATCGGCCGCAAGCGCGAGCTGCCGCCGCTGGCCTGGCAGATCGCGATCCAGGCGGGCATGACCGAGTCCGGCCTGCGCAGCCTGAACTACGGCGACCGCGACTCGCTGGGCATCTTCCAGATGCGGCCGTCGATGGGGTGGGGCACGCCCGAGCAGGTCACCGACCCCGAGTACGCGATCAACAAGTTCTACGACGTGCTGCTCAAGCTGCCGAACTGGGAGGAGCAGCGGCCCGGCGACTCGGCGCAGGACGTGGAGCGGTCGGCGTTCCCCGACCGGTACCACAAGTGGGAGGCCATGGCCGCGTTCCTGATCGGGCAGGAGGGCGACGTCACCGACCCGGCCGGCTGCGGCGAGAGCCTCGGCGACTACCTGCTCGCGTCGAACGCGGCGGCCACCGCGATCGAGTTCACCAAGCAGCAGCTCGGCGAGCCGTACCTGTGGGGCGGCAACGGGCCGGACGCCTGGGACTGCTCCGGCATCCTGGTCAAGGCGTTCGCGGCCGCCGGGGTCAAGATCCCGCGCGTCGCGAACGACCAGTACATGTCCGGCGGCGCGTACCTGCCGGTGCGCGAGGCCAAGGCCGGTGACCTGATCTTCTGGGCCACCAACCCGGCCAACCCGGTCACCGTCCACCACGTGGCGATGTACCTGGGCAACGACGAGTACATCCACGCGCCGCAGACCGGCGACGTGGTGAAGATCAGCAAGATCAACTGGGACTACCACGAGTTGATGCCGCTGGCCGTCCGGCCGGGCGTGTAGGGAGGCACGACGGTGTTCAACCACGACCCCATCCAGCGGCACGCCGGGCCGCCCGCGTCGAGCACGCCGACGCGCGACTACCTCAACACCCGGCCCCCCGGCACCGACCAGTCGTACGCGGTGCTGCCGCGGTCGCTGGTCGAGGCCATGCCGCTGCCGTGGCAGCAGCAGATGGCGCACCTGCTGGCCGACTTCCACCGCACGTACGCCCACCTCAACTGGCCGGTGTACCGGGTCGTGCCGTCCCGGGTGGAACGGCTGGTCGACCTGGACGAGGACCAGTTGGCCGAGGTCGGCGCGATCGTGGAGATCGACTCGGACGGCGAGCTGGTCTACCGGGACCGCAACGGCGCGCTGATCGACGACCCCGAGCACCGGACGGTGCTGGTGTCGGTGCTCGACCCCATCCCGGGCGAGTTCGCCAACGCCAACCAGAACACCCCGCCGCGCGGGTTCCCCCAGCCGCCGCCGGTGGTGCCGCAGCCGTCGTACCCGCAGTCGGGTCCGCTGCCCGTGCAGGGGCCGCCCGCGCCGCCGCCCCAGTGGTGAACATGACATGCGCGGTCGCGCATGGAAACCTGGGGGCATGGCTTCTGACCCGAACGCTTGGTACTACTGCCTGACCCACCGGACGGTCGAGCGCGGCGTGGGCTGCCGGGGCGGGGACCGCATGGGCCCCTACCCGGACGAGGCCACCGCGCAGCGCGCGCTGGAGCTGGCGCGGGAGCGCACGAAGGCGGAGGACAAGGCCGATAAGGAGTGGGGCAAGCGCTGAGGCCGGCTTAGGGTGCACCCCATGGTGATCCGCACCGGTCGAGCCGACCTCGACTTCGGCGGCATCCGGACCGAGTTCGGCCTGCCGGAGGAGTTCCCCGCCGACGCGCTGGCCGAGGCGCAGGCGGCGGTGGCGCGCGACCTCGGCCGGGACGACCGCGAGGACGCCACCGGGCTGCCGCTGGTCACCATCGACCCGCCGGGCGCGAAGGACCTGGACCAGGCGCTGCTCGTGGAACGGGCCGGGTCCGGGTTCCGGGTGCACTACGCGATCGCCGACCTGGGCGCGTTCGTCGTCCCCGGCGGCGCGCTGGACACCGAGGTGCGCAAGCGCGGCCAGACGCTGTACCTGCCCGACGGCAACGTGCCGCTGCACCCGCCGGTGCTGTCGGAGGGCGCGGCGAGCCTGCTGCCGGGGCAGACCCGGCCCGCGGTGCTGTGGACGTTCGACTGCGGGCCGGACGGCGAGCCGACCGCGGTGCGGGTGCGGCGGGCGCTGGTGCGCTCGACCGAGCGGTTCGACTACGAGGGCGTGCAGGCGCGGTTCGACGCGGGCACGCCCCACCCGTCGATCGAGGCGCTGCCCGACTTCGGCCGGCTGCGGCGGGAACGGGCGGTCGAGCGGGGCGCGGTCGAGCTGCAGCTGCCGGAGCAGGAGATCGTGCCCAACGGGGACGGCGACTGGAAGCTCGCGGTCCGGCCGCGCGCCGACGTGGACGCCTGGAACGCGGAGATCTCCCTGCTCACCGGCATGTCGGCGGCGAAGGTCATGCTGGAGGCGAAGGTCGGCGTGCTGCGCACCCTGCCGGACGCCGACGACGGCGCGGTGGACGCGCTGCGGCGGTCCGCGCACGCGCTGGGCGTGCCGTGGCCGGACGGCGTGACCGCGTCGCGGCTGCTCGCGGGCCTGGACCCGAGCCGGCCCGAGTCGCTGGCGCTGTTCGTGGACGCGACCCGGCTGCTGCGCGGCGCGGGGTACACGGCGTTCCACGGCGAGGTGCCCGCCGTCTCCACCCACGCGGGCCTGGGCGCGCCGTACGCGCACGTGACCGCGCCGCTGCGCCGGCTGGTGGACCGCTTCGCCACCGAGGTGTGCCTGGCCGTGACCGCCGGCCAGGACGTGCCCGCGTGGCTGCTGGAGGCGTTGCCGCAGCTGCCGGGGCTGATGGGCGGTTCCGACGCGCTGGCCGCCAAGGTCGACCGGGCGTGCCTGGACCAGGTCGAGGCGTGGGTGCTGGCCGACCGCGTGGGCCAGGAGTTCGACGCCGTGGTGCTGCGGGCCGACGCCAACGGCGCGGACGTGTTCGTCGCCCAACCGCCGGTGATGGGCCGCTGCACGGGCGAGGACCTGCCCGAGGGCGAACGGGTCGTGGTGCGGCTGGTGGAAGCCGACCCGGAGCGCCGCAAGGTCGTCTTCGAACGCCGCTGACTACCGGTCGAGCCGTCCTGCCTTCACGGCGGCCAGGAACGCGCCGGCGGACCGGTCGCCGATCAGCAGCACGCCGCCGTGGGGGTTCTTCGAGTCGCGCACGGCGCGGACGTCGTTCCCGCAGGCCAGCTCCACGCACGCTCCACCAGACGAGTTCGACCGGCTGCTCTTGCGCCACGTACCGAGCACGTCGCCTCCTCCGCGATCACGGTTGTCCCACAACCGTATCCATCAACGACATCGAAGCGGCAGGCGTCAAAGCGGTGGCGTTCATCTCGGCCATGGCCGCTTCGTACCGGCCGATGCGTTCGGGGTCGTCGATGAACAAGCCGTCGGTGAGCGTTTCGGCGTAGACCACGTTCGGCCGACCGGGCGGTGTGAGGATCGTGAACAGCGGTGCGCCGGTGCCGGCGTGCGCGCCGACGGAGGTCGGGATGACCCGGACCTCGACCACGTCCCGTCGGACCAGGTCCAGCACGTGCCGGAGCTGCTCGACCAGAACTTCGCGGCCGCCGACCGGCGTGCGCAGCACGTGCTCGTCCAGGGTCAGGCGCACCGCCGGCGGCCGTTCGGCGGTCAGCACGGCCTGCCGAGCGAGCCGGGCCTGCACCAGGCGATCGGCGTCGGAACGGCTCAACGAGCTGTTCGTGCCGATGACCGCGCGGGCGTAGCGCTCCGTCTGCACGAGACCGTGGAACAAGGCCGGTTGGTAGACCTGGATCACGGCGGCGGTCTCCTCGGCGGCGAAGAACCGACGCAGCCGGTCGGGCACCGCGCTGCCCCACGGCGTGCGCGGCTTGCGCTGCCGCGCCAGGTCGGCCAGGTGCTCCAAGTCGGCGCGCTCGGACGGGTCGACCCGGTAGGAGTCCAGCAGGTCCCGCAGCTCGGCCGGTCTGATCGACACCTGTCCGCGTTCGATGGTGCGGATCTTGGACACCGAGCAGCCGAGCGCGCGGGCCGCGTCCTCGCGTTCCAGGCCGACCTGTTCGCGGGCCCGGCGCAGCGCCTCGCCCAGTTCCGCCTTGTAGAGGACCGGGCTCGCGTCTCCGATCATGTCCCCGCTTCCTTCGGTGATCAACCGGACCAGTCTGCACCACGGCCGGTGGTCTCCCGAACCCCTCGATCGGGCGACTATTCAAAGGTTGTGGGCAAGCTTTAGCGTCCTGTCATGCCTCACAACCCACCCTCACGCGGTCGGTCGCTCGGCCGGAAGCTGCGTGAGCACCGCGAAGCGGCCGGCCTCACCGTGGAGGAACTCGCGGCGAAGGCGCGCCTCTCGCCGGCACGGCTGCGCGACATCGAGGGCGGTTCGCCGTCACCGCTCCCGCCGGACGTGCACCGCCCGTGGGGCGAGGAGGCCACCGCCCTGCTCGGCCGGCTGTGCCGCGCCGCCGACCGGATCGACACGTTCGCGCCGTTCGGGCTGCCTCCCCTCGACGGCGTGGACGCCGGGCGCTGCACCGCGTACGTGCCGGAAGGCGCGCCGGTCACCGGGGCCGACGTCACGGTCCGGGTGATCCCGGGCGACGTCGGCGCGGGCGTGGAGCGCCCCGTCACGATCTTCCACCTGCCCGGAGGCTCGTCGGTCGTCTTCTACGCCTACCCGCACGAGGCGTTCCTCACCGAGGCGTGGGACGAGGTCGAGGCGGTGCGGGCGATCTTCGACCGGCTCCACGGCCTCTCGTCCGCGGTCGCGGCGTGATCGAGCACGCCATCGGGGGCCGGCGGCGATCGCGTGTGCTGTGATGGCCTGGTGACTGATATTCGTGAGCTCACCGTCGGGGTGCTGGGCGGTACCGGTGCGCAGGGCAGGGGACTGGCGCTGCGGTGGGCCAAGGCGGGGTTGAAGGTCGTCATCGGGTCGCGTGACGCCGGGCGCGCCGAGGCCGCGGCCGAGGAGTTGCGGGCGCAGGCCGGGGTCGGGCACGTCAGCGGCGCGGACAACGAGGGCTGCGCCGCGCAGGCGGACGTGGTGCTGATCGCCGTGCCGTGGGACGGGCACGCCGACCTCGTGGCGTCGCTGCGGGAACCCCTGCGCGGCAAGGTCGTGATCGACTGCGTGAACCCCTTGGGCTTCGACAAGCAGGGCCCGTTCGCGCTGCCGGTGCCGGAGGGCAGCGCCGCCCAGCAGGCAGCCGCGCTGCTGCCCGACTCCCGCGTCACGGCCGCGTTCCACCACGTCTCCGCGGTCACCCTGGCCGACCCGACCGTCGAGTCGGTGGACGGCGACGTGCTGGTCCTCGGCGACGACCGCGAGGCCACCGACCTGGTCCGCGCGCTGGCCGACGCGGTCCCCGGCTTCCGCGGCGTCTACGGCGGCCGGCTGCGCAACGCCCACCAGGTCGAGGCGTTCACCGCCAACCTCATCGCGATCAACCGCCGGTACAAGGCGCACGCCGGCCTGAAGATCACCGACATCTGATGCTGCCCGTGGACGACCTCGGCGAGCCGGTGCCGCGGCCCGGCCCGCCGAGGCGCGTGGTCAGCCTGGTGCCGTCGCTCACCGAGGCCGTCGCGACCGTCGGGGACGCCGTCCTGATCGGCGCCACCGACTACTGCACGCACCCGCCGGAGTTGGACGTGACCCGGGTGGGCGGCTCGAAGTACCCGAAGGTGGACCGGGTGCTGGCGCTGCGGCCGGACCTGGTGCTGGCCAACAGCGAGGAGAACCGCCCGGAGGACGTGGAGCGGCTGCGTGCCGACGGCATCCCGGTGTGGGTCACGGCCGCGCCCGCCACCGTGCCCGCCGCGCTGGGCTCGCTGCGCCGCCTGCTCGGCACGGCGTGGGACGTGGAGCCGGACTGGCTGGTCGAGGCGGAACGCCGGTGGCGCGCGGTGACGCCGCCGTGGGCGCGGGCCGTGATCCCGGTGTGGCGCAAGCCGTGGGTGGCGCTGGGCCGCGACACGTTCGCGGGGGACGTGCTGCTGCGCCTGGGCGTGGTCAACGCGCTGGCCGACCACCCCGAGCGCTACCCGCGCCCCGCGTTGGCGGACCTCCAGGACGCGGACCTCGTCGTGCTGCCGGACGAGCCGTACCTGTTCACCCCGGACGACGGCCCGCAGTTCTTCCCGGACCTGCGCCCGGTGCACGTCTCCGGCCGCCACCTGACCTGGTACGGCCCGTCCCTGGTGGAGGCGAGGCCCGCGCTGGAGGCGGCACTCAGCCCTTGAACCGGTCCGTCGCCGTCAGCAACGCGCGCAGCACGCCCGGTTCGTCGAACGCGTGCCCGCCGTCGGGCACCACGACCAGCTCGGACCCCGGCCACGCCCGGTGCAGCTCCCACGCCGTGGTCGCGGGCGTGGCCACGTCGTAGCGGCCCTGCACGATCACGCCCGGGATGCCCGCGAGCCTGCCCGCGTCGCGCAGCAACTGCCCCTCCTCCAGCCACCCGCCGTGGCGGAAGTAGTGGTTCTCGATCCGCGCGAACGCCAGCGCGTACCGGGGCTCGGCGAACGCCGCCACCAGCTCGGGCCGCTCCAGCAGCGTGACCGTCGCCCCCTCCCACACGCTCCACGCCACCGCGGCGGGCTCGCGCACGGCCGGGTCCGGGTCCTCCAGCAGCCGCCCGTAGGTCTCGATCACGTCCGCGCCCTCCGGGACGCGCGCCACCACCTGCGCCCACCGCTCCGGGAACAACATCCCCGCGCCGCCGCCGTAGTACCAGTCCAGTTCCTTGCGCCGCAACGTGAACACGCCCCGCAGCACCAGCTCCGTGACGCGGTCCGGGTGGGTCTGGGCGTACGCCAGCGCGAGCGTCGAACCCCACGACCCGCCGAACACCTGCCACCGCTCGACCCCCAGGTGCTCGCGGACCTTCTCCAGGTCCGACACCAGGTGCCAGGTGGTGTTGACCGACAGGTCGGTGCCGGGGTCGGCGGCGTGCGGCAGGGACCGCCCGCACCCGCGCTGGTCCACCAGCACGATCCGGTACGCGGCCGGGTCGAACAGCCTGCGGTGCACCGGCGAGCACCCGCCGCCCGGCCCGCCGTGCAGGAACACCACGGGCTTGCCGTAGGGGTTCCCGCACACCTCCCAGTACACGCGGTTGCCGTCGCCGACGTCGATCAGGCCCTGGTCGTACGGTTCGATCTCGGGGTACATGGCACCACTGTGCCGGAGCGCGGTCAGCCGGTGATGTCCACGTCCCCGGTCAGCGACCCGGTCTGCAGCACGTGCCCGGTGAGCGTGCCGCCGTCGGCGACGGTGACCGTGTTGACGGTGTTGTTCACGATCGACGCGGCCTGCTGGTCGAACGAGGACGTCCGGTAGCCGGCGTCCCGCAGGATCCCGGCCACCGCCAGGGTGACGCGCGTGCGCAGCAGGTGCGTGTACCGCTCCACGTCGGCCTGCTGGAAGTAGCTGTGCAGCTCGACGTCCGCCGCCATCTCGCGCAGCGTCACGGAGGCGCCGTAAGCGTCGGCGTCCACGCGGGTGCCCGCCCGCGCGCGGGCACGGGGGTGGTTCGCCAGCCGGACCACCCGCGACAGCGTGCTCGCGGGCAGGAGCACGAGGTCCTTGACGGCACGCCCCACCGGCGTCCAGGGGGACGCGGGCCCGGCGTCCACGGACCGCAGCTCGGCGTTGATCGGCCGCAGCACGCACGGCGTCCACTCCAGGTACAGCGTGGACTCGTCCATCGCCACGTGCACGAAGACCGACAGCACCAGGTCGCCGTCCCAGGTCTCCAGCGAGAACCGGCGGTAGTACCGGGACCACTCCAGCGGGTGGTCGCGCAGCTCGTCGGCGTGCGCGCGGGACACGTGCGTGTACGGGGCCTCGCCCGGTCGGCGCAGGTAGTGCGCCGACACCGGGTCGGGCAGGTGGTCGACCAGGCCCTGCGCGGCGACCACGACGAAGTCGTCCACCCGCAACGCGCCGAGCCTGCCGCCGGGCGCGAGCGGCGTCGCGGCCCGCAGGTCGGACACCTTGGCGGTGATCCCCTCCAGGAGGGTCGCGGTGCTCAGGGTGACGTCGGTGCGCGACGTGCCCGACCGCTCCAGCGGCACGGCGACCGTCCACGGCTCGTGGATGTCGCCCGCGCCGACGAACGGCTGGTAGCCGCGGTGGACCAGCAGTGGCACCAGACCGTCCTCTTCGGACACGTCCGGGGCGGTGCGGACGCGGTCGCCGTGCCGCTCGGCGATGCGGGCGTGGCGGGCGGGCGCCAGCCGCAGGAGCACGCGGTCGACCGGGGGCGGCGCGGATCCGCCGGCCCGGCCGAAGCGGGCGGTCACGTGGTGGGCGATGACCAGGCGGTTGGCCAGCAGCACGGCCAGCGCCGCGCCGAGCAGCACGAGGCCGGTCACGTCCTCGAACGCGGCCTCCACGATGTCCTCGGTGTCGGCGTCGCTGCCGAACGTGGTGAGCGCCGGGCCGAGGGACAGCACGACGGTGAGCACGGTGACGCCGAGGCGGACGGGCCGGATCGGGCGCGTGCCGCGCCTGGCCCGGGCCGCGAGCCACAGCCGGATGAGCTTGGGCAGGCTCAGCAGCAGCGCCACGGTGATCCACAGCACCGCGAGCGGCATCACGAAGTAGACGGTGAGGGCCAGCAGCACCAGCACGAGCACGTCCACCACGTCGGTGCGCAGCCGTGCGGCGAGCGCTTCGGTGAGCACGGCCGCGGTGTCCACGCCGGGCGTGGGCGCGGCCGGGCGGGTCGGTACCACCAGCAGCTCCCGCAGGGCCGCGTCGGCGAAGTCGCGGCTGAGGTGGGCGGCGGCGCAGAGGTGGCGCGTGCCCTCGTCGCGGGCGGGTCCGGCGCGCCGGGCGGACCGCGTGTCGGCCAGGGCCATCTTCGGTGTCGCTCCTCAGGGGGTGTCGCTGTGGTCGATCATCGTGGCGAGCAGCCGCGCCGCCTCGGTCCAGCGGCCCGGCGGGGCCTGGACGAGCAGCACGTACTCGATGCCGCCGGTGCGCCAGTAGTGGGCGGCCGTGCGGCGCGTCTGCCCTTGCGGCGTCTCGTGCTGGAAGTCCCAGTCCACCGCGGCGACGTCACCGTGGGTGGCCCACCGGAGCGCGTGCTGCCGGTACCCGGGGCGGCGGGACGTGTCCGCGGCGGCCCGGGCGATCGTGTCGTAGAGGTCGTCGTAGCCTTCCGGAGCCGCGCCGCCGAAGCGCACCTCGACCTCCGGGTCGTCGGGGTCGCGGGCGACGGCGGTGCCCGAGCCGTTGCCGCCCGACACCTCGAACGAGTCCGGCAGCACGGTGACGAGCCCTTCCGGGCCGGTGCTCCGGGTGTACCCGGCCGGCGTGGTGCGCGTCGTGGTCGGGGTCGCGTCGGTCGGCCACTGCCACGAGGGCGTGCCGGTCGGCGTCGGGACGGGGGACTGCGCCTCCGGCGGGGGTGGCGGCTCCTCGAACCACCGGGGCACGTGGATCACCCCGAACCCCAGCGCGAGGCTCGCCAGCAGGCACGTCCCGGCGGCGGTCGCGGCGAACCGGAACGAACCGGGCGCACGCGGTGTCCTTCCCGGTCCCTTTTCACCCGGCGGCGGCTCTTCTTCGCGGTTCTCGGCTATCTTCGCGCCGAGCGGATCACTCATGGGAACCTTCTTCGGAGCGGACACGATCGGAGGTCGACGTGGAGGAAGACATCGACTCGGCGGTCGCCGCGAGGTGGGCCGAGGTGGCCGAGGCGGAACGCGCGCCCGCCGCCGTCGACCGGCTCGCGGAGCGGCTGCTGGCGGTCGCGGACACGTGTCGCTCGACCACCCGCGACGGCGAGCCGGAGATCACCAGCGCGGCGCAGTTCGTGGCGTGCGCCAGGGCGGCCGAGCGGCTCGCCCGGCTGGAACCGGTCGACCCGCACCTCGCCCGACGGGCGCGCGACCTCATCGCGCAGGTCGAGGCGCGTCGGGGTTTCCGCTGGTCGGACCCGGTGCGCACGACGGCGCTCGGGGCGGCGGCGCTGGCCGTGGCGCTCGGCGGGGCGGCGCTGGGCGGCCTTGACGAGGACGTGACGACGGTGGTCGTCAGCGCGGTCCTGGGCAGCGCGCTGCTGTTCGCGACGGTCCTCACCGCACGGCGGCCGGTGTGGCGGGTGGAGGCGGAGCTGATCACGCCGATGGTGCGGCGGCACGGGCTCTGAGCACCGGCGCGCCACGGCCCGCCACCGGACACCGGCACCCGCTGCGCATCGTCCCCGTGCATTTCGCCGCGATGGTGGCACGAGGACGCGCCGGGCCGTCCGCATTAATTCGGAGAACGGGGAGAAGTGATCAAGCCGCCGTTATTCCGGGCGGTGCGGAATTCGGCGGCCGAAAAGCACGCGGTCGCCGTGCCGACTGGAGCCGGCGCGGCGACCGCGTTCGGGTGATCAGTGGAAGGTGTGCTCGGGGCCGGGGAACCGGTGGCCCTTCACCTCGGCCGCGAACTGCTCCGCCGCCGACTTCATCACGCCCGCCACGTCGGCGTAGCGCTTCACGAACCGGGGGGCGCGCCCGCGGCGCAGGCCCATCATGTCCTGCCAGACCAGCACCTGCGCGTCGGTGTCCGGCCCCGCGCCGATGCCGACGGTCGGGATGCGCAGGTCGTGCGTGATCTGCTTGGCGACCTCGGCGGTCACCATCTCCAGCACCACGGCGAACGCGCCGGCCGCCTCGACCGCGCGCGCGTCCTCCACCACGGCGTCGAACGCGTCGCTGCGGCCCTGCACGCGGTAGCCGCCGAGCTGGTGCTCGCTCTGCGGCGTGAAGCCGACGTGCGCCATGACCGGGATGCCCGCCCGCACGATGGCCTCGATGTGCGGCGCGAAGTGCTTGCCGCCCTCCAGCTTCACCGCGTGCGCGCGGCCCTCCTTCATGAACCGCACCGCGGTCGCCACGGCCTGCTCGACCGACACCTGGTAGGAGCCGAACGGCAGGTCGGCCACGACCAGGGCCCGCTTCACGGACCGGGTCACGCCCCGGACCAGCGGGATCAGCTCGTCCACGGTGACCGGCAGCGACGTGTCGTACCCGTAGACGTTGTTGGACGCGGAGTCGCCGACGAGCAGCACCGGGATGCCCGCCTCGTCGAACAGCTCCGCGGTGTACATGTCGTAGGCGGTGAGCATGGGCCACGGCTCGCCGCGGTCCTTCAGCTCCTGCAGGTGGTGGATCCGCACCTTCTTGCCGGTGGGGGCGCTGCCCGCCCCGCTGCCGTAGGGCGCGGTTACCTCAGTCGAGGTCATCGTCGACCGTCCTCCCTCGAGGCCCGCTCCGTCGCGGGTCCCCGGGCCTTGTTGCACGGTTACCCGCCCAGCGTGACACCAGCGCAAGGGGAATTGCACGGAGTGCGAGTAGCTTCACACGGCCCGACCAGCGGCACGTCAGGCGTCGCGCAGCGCGTCGAGCACGGCCAGCGCGACCGCGTCGGGCCGGTCCACGGGCACCATGTGGCGGCTGCCCGGCACCGGCACGGTGCGCCCGGTCGGGGCCAGGGCGGCCAGCGCGACGTGCGCGGCCGACACCCGCCGACCCGCCGTGAGCACGGTGAACGGCACGGCCGGCAGCGGCCGGAACGCGCGCAGCCGCTCCACCGCGGCCACCTGCCCCGGGTAGGACGCCAGCTCGTCCAGCACGGCCCGCGCCACCGCCGGCCGCCCGTACACCGACCGCAGCGCCGCCGGCGCCGCCGGGTCGCGCCGCCCGAGCGTGGACCCGCGCATCGCCCACCGGCGCAACCGCGGCGCCAGGGTCGCCACGACCGGGTCCAGCCCGAGCCGCAGCACCCACCGGGCCACCGACGCGGACAGGTCGAACGGCCGCCCGGCGCCGGGGTGCTCCGGGTCGGGGTCCACCAGTACCAGCCCGCGCACCCGCGCCGGCCGCAGCCGCGCCCACGCCTCCACGTGCAGCGCCGCCATCGAGTGCCCCACCAGCACCGCCGACGGCACCCCGGCCAGCACGGCGTCCAGCACGGCCACCTCGCGCGCCAGCGTCGCCGGCGCGAGGGCGGGGTCGGACAGCCCCGTGCCCGGCCGGTCGAACACCAGCACGCGCGCGTCCGGCAGCAGCGCCCCCACCGCGTCCCAGTCGAACCACGCGCCGCCCAACGCCGAGCCGAGCACCACCGCGGGACCGTCGACACGCCCGGACGCGCGCACGTGCACCCGACCGGCGAGTGAGGCGACCATGGTGGACAACCCGAGTCCCCTTGGAGCGTGTCGTGGCGGTGGCCAGGTGGAAGTGGCGGACGGCGGGGGTGGTCGCGACCACCGTCCAGGCGGCGGCCGCGGCGTCACTCCTGCTGTTCCTGATCGACGAGGACTCACACCTCGCCAAGGGCATTCTCGCGGTCGCCTCGCTGCTGGGCCTACCCGTCGAGGCCAACCTGTTCATCGCCCTGGTCCTGGTGGTGCTCGGCGCGGCGCTGCGCCGGCGCAAGCGGGCCGCGCTGGGGACGTTGCTGCTGTTCGAAGCGCTCAACGTCACGGCGGTGTCGCTGTTCCTCGTCGTCTACTGGATCCACCCGCACCGGTTCCGCGGCAGCGGTCTCCCGGACGATCGCGGCGCGGTCGCCGCCGAGCTGGGCGCGTTCATCGTCGTGGGACTGGCGCTCATCGCGCTGCTGCTGGTGATCCGGGAGGCGTTCCCGGCCGAGCTGCCGCCGGGCGCGTGGCGGCAGGCGCTGGTCGTGTCGGTCACCGGCGTCCTGGCCCTGTGCCTGGTGGGCTGGGGGCTGACCGAGCTGTTCCCCGGTCACCTGCACGGCACGTGGCCGAAGCTCGTGTGGGCGGCCAACCAGATCACCGGCGAGGTCCTGCCGCAGCGCCGCGGCGGCCAGGGCCCGGACTGGCTGAGCGTCCTGCTCGGGTTCGGCGGCATGCTCGTCGCGATCGGCGCGCTGTACGTGTTCTTCCGCGGCGAGCGCTCCAGCCGGCTGCTGGACGACACCGACGAGCTGGCGGTGCGGCGGCTGCTGGCCGCGCACGGCGAGCCGGACTCGCTGGGCTACTTCGCCACCCGCCGTGACAAGAGCGTGGTGTTCGCCCCGAACGGCCGGGCCGCGCTGGCCTACCGCGTGCTCGCCGGCACCACGCTGGCCAGCGGCGACCCGATCGGCGACGAGGAGGCGTGGCCGCAGGCGGTGGCCGCGTGGCTGGCCGAGGCGCGGCGGTACGGCTGGCTGCCCGGCGTGCTGGGCGCGAGCGAACGCGGCGCGCACGTGTACGCGGCGGCGGGCCTGAAGGCGTTGGAGATCGGCGACGAGGCCGTGCTGGACGTGCGCGAGTTCAGCCTGGCCGGGCCGGAGCGGCGGGCCGTGCGGCAGGCGGTGAGCCGGGTGGAACGCGCCGGGTACACCGCCCGCGTGCGGCGGCACGCCGAGATCCCGGCCGACGAGCTGGCGTCGATCCTCGACCTGGCGCAGCGGTGGCGCGGCGCGGCCACCGAACGCGGGTTCTCCATGGCGCTGGGCAGGCTGGGCGACCCGGCCGACGGCCGGTGCGTGATGGTCGAGGCGTACGACGCGGACGGCGACCTGCGCGGCCTGCTGTCGTTCGTGCCGTGGGGCAGGCGCGGGTTGTCGCTCGACCTGATGCGCCGCGACCGGGCGGCGGAGAACGGCCTGAACGAGTTCATGGTCGCCGAGCTGGTGGCCGCCGCCGCGCGGCTGGGCGTGCAGCGGGTGTCGTTGAACTTCGCCATGTTCCGCGCGGTGTTCGAGGAGGGCGCGCGGATCGGCGCGGGACCGGTGCTGCGGACGTGGCGGGGCGTGCTGGGCCTCGCGTCCCGCTTCTTCCAGCTGGAGTCGCTGTACCGGTCCAACGCCAAGTACGGCCCGGCGTGGCTGCCCCGCTACCTGTGCTTCGCCCGCGCCCGCCACCTGCCGCGGGTGAGCGTCGCGGCCGGGGTCGCCGAGGGGTTCGTGCCGAGCCTGCGGTCGCTGTTCCGGCGGGGTTCGTCCCGCGCGCTGCGCCACGACCAGGCGGACACGGACTTCGCCGCCGCCGTGGCCGGGATCGACGCGATCAAGGTCGAGCCGAGGCAGCCGCGCCGCCCGGAGCAGGTGCGGGTCCGCATCGCCAAGCTGGACCGGCTGCGCGCCGACGGCATCGACCCCTACCCGGTGGCCTACCCGCGCGACCACTCCCTCGCGCAGGCCCGGGAACTGCTCGGCGAGACCGTCTCGGTGGCCGGCCGGGTGGTGGCGCTGCGCGAGCTGGGCGGCCTGGTCTTCGCGCGGGTCCGGGACTTCACCGGCGAGTTGCAGCTCATGCTGGACGCCTCGCGCGTGGACCTGGCCGCGTGGAAGGCGGGCGTCGACCTGGGCGACCACGTGGGCGTGCGCGGCGAGGTCGTCCGGTCCCGGCGGGGTGAGCTGTCCGTGCTCGCCGACGAGTGGACCGTGACGGCCAAGTGCCTGCACCCGATGCCGGACAAGCGCAAGGGCCTGGCCGACCCGGAGACCCGCGTGCGCCGGCGGTACCTCGACCTCGCGGTGAACCCGGACTCGGCGCGGATGCTGCGGCTGCGCAGCGACGTCGTGCGCGCCCTCCGCGACTTCCTGCACGGCCGCGGCTACCTGGAGGTCGAGACGCCGATGCTCCAGACCGTGCACGGCGGCGCGACCGCCCGGCCGTTCGTCACCCACATCAACGCCTACGACATGCGCATGTACCTGCGCATCGCGCCGGAGCTGTACCTGAAGCGGCTGTGCGTGGCGGGCGTGGACCGGGTGTTCGAGCTGAACCGCAACTTCCGCAACGAGGGCGCGGACGCCACCCACAACCCCGAGTTCACGATGCTGGAGGCGTACCAGTCCTACGCCGACTACACCACGATGCGGCACCTGGTGCGGGAACTCGTGCAGCACGCGGCCGTGGCCGCCCACGGCCGCCCGGTCGCGGTGCGCGACGGCGTGGAGGTCGACATCTCGGGCGACTGGCCGGTGGTCGGCGTCCACGCCGCCGTCTCCGCCGCGCTGTCCGCGACCGTCACGCCGGACACCCCGGTGGCGGAGCTGCGGGCGTTGCTGGCGCGGCACGGCATCGACGCGGACGAGGACGCCGACCACGGCGCGCTGGTGCAGGAGGCGTACGAGGAGCTGATCGAGCCCAACACCGCCGGGCCGACCTTCTACACCGACTTCCCGACCTCGGTGTCGCCGCTGACCCGGCCGCACCGCGCCGACCCCCGGCTGGCCGAGCGCTGGGACCTGGTCGCGTTCGGCGCGGAGATCGGCACGGCCTACTCGGAGCTGACCGACCCGCTGGAGCAGCGCCGCAGGCTGGAGGCGCAGTCGGTGCGGGCGGCCAGCGGCGACGTGGAGGCGATGGAGCTGGACGAGGACTTCCTCGACGCCCTGGAGCACGGCATGCCGCCCACCGGCGGTCTGGGGGTGGGCGTGGACCGGGTGCTGATGATGCTCACCGGCGCGTCGATCCGGCAGACCGTGCTGTTCCCGTTCGTCAGGCCCGTCTCGTGAGCAGGCCGGCGCGGGCCCGCAGGTCCGCGGTGGCGGCGTCCAGCTCGACGGGGTCGGTGATGGTGGTGTTGCCCTCGTAGGTCACGCCGTCCGGCACGGCGTCGCTGCCGACCGGGTCGGCGTCGAAGAAGTTGCCGCGGTAGGCGACGTGCTCCAGCGGCGGGTTGACGTGCAGCACGGCCGTGTTGTCGGCGCGGGCGACCAGGTTGCCCTCGACGGTGACCCACGTGGCCCCGTAGTCGGTGTAGAGGCCGAAGTTGTACGGCGTGCGGGTGTCCTCGATGACGTTGCCGCTGATCACCGCGCCGGTGGCGGCGGAGTCGCCCTGCGGGCCGGACAGGTAGACGCCGCCGCCGTCGGCGAGCACGCCCATCGCCCGGGTCACGAGGTTGCCGGTGATGCGGGTGCCGCCGCGCGACGGGCCGGCGACGATCCCGTTGTGCGGCACGTCGTGCACGTGGTTGTGCGCGATCACGCCGTCCTCGGTGTGCAGGAACGTGATGCCGGCCGAGCCGGAGTGGTCCAGCCCGACGTGCCCGACGAGGTTGTCCTCGACCAGCGCCTTGCGCGTGCCGGTGACGGCGATGGCGGACGCGGCGAGGGTGTCGAAGTCGCAGCCGCGCACCACGAGGTCCGCGCCGCCGGTCGCGCCGAGCCCGGTCGCGCCCAGCCGGGTGAACCGGCAGCCCTCGAACCGCACGCCGGTCGTGCCGTGCAGCTGCACGGCGGCGGGGATCTGCGCCGCTTCCCCGGGCACGGTCAGCCACGCGCCCTCGGCCACGTCGACCCGCCCGATCGCGCCGCCGTCGTGGAAGCCGTTCGCGTGGTAGTGCAGGAACCCCCGGTCGCCGGCCGGTCGCAGCCACGTGGTGTCGGCGAAGGTCAGGCCCCGGAACGCCACGTCCCGCACGCCGGTGGCCCGCACCAGCACCTCCAGCACGGGCGCGACGACGTGCGGCTCGTCCTCGTCCGGGCGCGGGAGGTAGTGCAGGACGTGCCGCGCGCGATCCAGGGCGAACGTGCCGGGGGTCAGGAACGCGGGGTCGTTCTCGACCCGGGTCGGCTCGGGCAGGCCGGTGGAGGCGTGGCCGTCCCACTCGGAGTTGTAGACCTCGCGCGACCAGGCGAACGCGGGCTGCGCCATGGTGATCTCGCCGTCCGGGGTGGCGGCCGCGACCGCCGCACGCGCTTCGGTCCACGGGTAGACGCCCCGGTGCACGAACTCGACGCCCGCCGGGCTGCGCCAGTCCAGCGTCGCGTCCGTGACGTACCCGGTGTCCGTGCGGCGGACCGTGCCGGGCAGCCCGTCGATCCCCGCGCGCTCGACCCGCCGCCCGTCCACCACGAGGTGGCGGGTGACGAGGTCGTCGACCTCGGCCAGCCACACGCCGTCCGGCCCTCGCTGCCCGGTGAGCGTTCGCCCGCCGCTGACGACGACCTCCTCCTGCGCGTCGGTGCCGTAGCCGAACGCCTGGTAGACGACCCGCGAGTCCTCCTCGGACAGCTCGAACGGCTCGGTGAGCGGGTGCGTGCCCGCCCGGAGGTGCACGGTGACGTCACCACCCGCGTCCCGGGCCGCCGCCCTGGCGCGGTCCAGCGTGGCGAACGGCCGCTCGGCGGTGCCCGGTGCTGCGTCGTCCCCGGTCGGGGAGACGTGGAACTCGACCATGACCACATCCTTAGCTGTTTATGCCGTAAACAGACCGGATGTATATCATGGGCGCGGAGGTGCGTGATGGGGAAAGCCGGCGATCCGGACCGCTCGGTCGAGCTGCTGTGGGACGGGCGGCCGGGGCTGAGCCTGCCCGCGATCGTGGCCGCGGCGATCGAGGTGGCCGACGCGGAGGGCCTGGCCGGGCTGTCCATGCGCAAGGTCGCCGAACGGCTCGGCTTCACCACCATGTCGCTGTACCGCCACGTGCCCGGCCGCGCGCACCTGGTCGACCTCATGCGGGACGCGGTGCTGGGCGACCCGCCCGCGCCACCGGCGGACCTCCGGTGGCGCGCCCGGCTGGAGGTGTTCGCCCGGCACGCCTGGGAACTGCGGAAACGTCACCCGTGGCTGGCCGAGGAGCGCGGTGCCCGGCACGTGCCCGGACCGAACGCGCTGGCCCACTTCGAGCACGCGCTGGCGATCCTCGCCGACACCGGCCTGACCCCGGCCGAGGTGGTCGCGTCCGTCGGCCTGGTCGCCCGCTTCGTGGACGCCGAGGCGGCGGCGCTGGTCGAGGCGGCGCGGGCGGAGCGGGACACCGGGGTGGGCGACGAGGAGTGGTGGGGCGCGCGGGACTCGCTGTACGCCCACTTCCACGCCTTCCCGACGTTGACCCGACTGTGGGAGGCGGGTGGCTTCGACGAGTCCGACCCGTTCGGCTTCGGCCTGGCCCGGGTGCTCGACGGCATCGAGATCCTGATCGAGCGGCGTGAGGTAAAGCGTGATGAAACGTGCCGGGTGTGTGGCGCGCCGGTCGAGCAGCCGGCGTCCGGGCGGCCCCGCGCCTACTGCTCGCGCGCCTGCCAGCAACGCGCCTACCGCCACCGCCGGTCGACGTGAGCCGCCCACCCGACGGGGTGGGCGGCTCGGCCGTCGTCAGACCTGCACGGTCGGCAGCACCACGAGCTGCCGCAGGTTCACGTTCTTCGGCCGGCTGGTGGCGAACCCGACCACGTCGCCGATGTCGGCCGGGTTCAGCGGCGGCACCTCCTCGCGCCACCGCGTCAGGTCCGCGGACACGTCCGGGTTGTCGATGTGGTCGGCCAGCTCGCTGTGCACCAGACCGGGCTCGACGTTCGTCACCCGCACGCCCCGCGGACCCAGCTCGGTGCGCAGGTTCGCCGACAGGTGGGTGACGGCGGCCTTCGTGGCGGTGTAGACGGCGTAGTTGGGGAAGGTGAGGTGCGCGCCGATGGACGAGACGTTGACCAGGTCGGCGGTGCCGGTCGCGCCCGCCTCGACCAGGTCCGCGGTGAACGCCCTGGTGACGTTCAGCAGGCCCTTGAGGTTGGTGTCGATCATCCGGTGCCACTCGTCGTCACGGCCCTCGGTGATGGGGTTGGCGAGCATGACGCCCGCGTTGTTCACCACCAGGTCGACGCGGCCGAAGGCGGTGTGGACGGTCTCCGCGGCCTCGGTGAGGTCGCCGGTGACGTCCGCGGCGACCGCGAGCGCCCGGCCGCCCTCGGCGGCGATCTTGTCGGCCAGCTCGGCGAGCCGGTCCGCGCGGCGGGCCAGCAGCGCGACCTTCGCCCCGGACCGGGCCAGGACGAGGGCGATCTCCGCGCCGATGCCGCTCGCGGCACCGGTGACGACGGCGGTGCGGTTGTTCAGGTCGTAGGTCATGGCAACGACATTGGACCTGGTCGCCAGGGGTACCAGAGGCCCTGGTCATCCTGTGGGCCCGGGTTCCTGGGTCTGCCAGTACCCAGGTTGCGCGGCCGGCCGGTGGCCATACTGGGGTGGTGAACCACGACCTCGGCGAATTCCTCCGCAGCCGCCGGGCCCGCGTGCGCCCGGACGACGTCGGCCTGCCCGGCGGCGGTCGGCGGCGCGTCCCCGGCCTGCGCCGCGAGGAGCTGGCGCTGCTGGCCGGCGTGAGCGTGGACTACTACATGCGCCTGGAGCAGGGCCGGACCCCGGCGGTGTCCGACGCCGTGCTCGACGCCGTCGCCCGCGTGCTGCGGCTGGACGAGACCGAGCGCGCCCACCTGCGCAACCTCGTGCGACCCGCGCCGACCAAGCGCCCCGCGCCGCAACGCGTCCGACCCGGCCTGCGCCGCCTGCTCGAC
The DNA here is from genome assembly GCF_042752395.1 of Actinosynnema sp. NPDC059335. Classification (NCBI taxonomy): domain Bacteria; kingdom Bacillati; phylum Actinomycetota; class Actinomycetes; order Pseudonocardiales; family Pseudonocardiaceae; genus Actinosynnema; species Actinosynnema sp. NPDC059335. Next base: position 84,294 of record NZ_JBHYXZ010000010.1, read on the forward strand.
ATGGTGGACGACGTGCCCGCGTTCGTGATGGGTCGCCGCACGGACATCCTGGCCTGGAACCCGCTGGCCGGCGCTCTGTACGGCTTCGACGACCTGGCGCCGGAGGACCGCAACTCGGCCAGGCACACGTTCCTGCGCCCGCAGTCGCGCACCTTCTACCGCGACTGGCCCTCGGTCGCCGCCGACACGGTGGCGTTCCTCAGGCTCGACGCGGGCCGTTACCCGGACGACGCGAGGCTGGCGGCGTTGGTGGGGGAGCTGTCGGTCAAGGACGAGACGTTCCGCAGGCTGTGGGCGCAGCACAAGGTGCTGGAGAAGACCCACGGCACCAAGCTCGTCCACCACCCCGTGGTCGGCGACCTGGACCTGGACTACGAGAGCCTGCAACCGACCGGCGACCCGGACGTGGTGCTGGCCGTCTACACGGCCAGGGCCGGCTCGCCCACCGAGGACCGCCTCAAGCTGCTGGCGAGCTGGTCCGCCGTGCCGTCGACCACCCCCTGACCGCGGCCTACGAGCAGCGCGTGCCCTCGGCCGGCAGCTTCCCCTCGACCAGGTACGCGTTGCCCGCCTCGTCCACGCAGTCGTTGCCCTGGAGGTAGACGGTGTGCTGGTTGCCCTCGAACGTGAGCAGCCCGCCGCCCAGCTCCTTGGCCAGGCTGACCCCCGCCTCGTACGGCGTGGCCGGGTCGCCCGTCGTGGAGATCACCAGCACCGGCGGCAGGCCCGTCACCGGCTTCTGCTCCTGCACGCTCGGCGGCACCGGCCAGAACGCGCACGCGTCCAGCGCGCCCGCCGCCGGCTGCCCGTCGTCCAGGAACGGCGCGGCCTGCTTGTACCGGCGCGCCACGTCGTCCAGCACGGCCCGGTCCGTCACCCGCGGCTCGTCCACGCACTTCACCGCCGTGAACGCGTCGGTGATGGTCGAGTACCGGCCGTCCTTGTCCCGGTCGAAGTAGTTGTCCGCCAACAGCATCAGCACGTCGCCGCGGTTGTTCTTCAGCTCGGTCAACCCCGTGTTCAGCGGCGCCCACAGCTCCTCGGAGTACATCGCCTGGATCGCCCCGGTGATCGCGTCGTTGTACGACAGCTTCCGGTCGCCCACCGCCACCGGCCGCTGCACCAGCGGCAGCGTCAGCTCCCGGAACGCCTGGTTCGCCTTCGACGGGTCGTTGCCCAGCGCGCAGTCCTGCCGCGTCGCGCACCACGCGGCGAACGCGTCGAACGCCTTCTGGAACCCCGCGCCCTGCGCGATCAGCGACTCCACCTGGTCCTGCGTCGGGTCCACCGCGCCGTCGAGCACGAGCGCCCGCACGTTGCCGGGGAACGCCTGCGCGTACGCCGCGCCGATGTGCGTGCCGTAGGAGTAGCCCAGGTAGGTCAGCTTCTCGTCGCCGAGCGCCGACCGCATGACGTCCAGGTCGCGCACCACGTCCCGGGTGCCGACGTTGGCCAGCACGTCCACCCCGGTCACCGCCGCGCACTTCTCCGCGTACGCCTTGTTCTCCGCCTCGGTCTCCGCCACGCCCGCCGGCGACGCGTCCACGTCGTTGTCCAGCCGGTCGGCGTCCCGCTCCGCGTCGGTCAGGCAGCGGACCTGCGGCTCGCTCGCCCCGACCCCGCGCGGGTCGAACCCGACGAAGTCGAACCGCGCACCCACCTCGGACGACGTGAGCTGCGACGCCATGCTCGCCGCCGCGGCCATGCCGGACGCGCCCGGCCCGCCCGGGTTCATGATCAACGAGCCGATCCGGTCACCGGTCGCGCGCTGCCGCAGCAACCCGATCCGGATCGTCCGGCCGTCCGGCTTCGCGTAGTCCAGCGGCACCTCGAGCCGGGCGCACTCGATCGACTTCTTGCTCCGGAACAGCGTGGTCGTCGTGCCCGTCGTGGCGTACGGCGCACAGTCCTCCCAGCCCAGCTGCTGCCCGTAGAACCGCTCCAACCCGGCGGGCACCGCACCGGCCGGCCCTCTCTGCTCCAACGCCGTCCCGGCGCTCGGCGAGCCGGACAGCACGCTCGTGCACGAGGCGAGCAGCGGGAGGGCGAGGAACAGCATCACGGAACGGCGCACGTGGTCGATCGTAGGTGTGACTCGTGTGCCACAACGCCCGCCACGGTTGCTCCGAGTGAGCGACAATGCCCCCATGCCTCAGCTCCGACTCGCCCTCGCCCAGGTCAACGCCTGTGTCGGCGACCTGGCCGGCAACACCGAACTCGTCGTCGAGTGGTCCCGCAAGGCCGTGGAGGCGGGCGCGCACCTCGCGGTCTTCCCCGAGATGGTGCTGACCGGCTACCCGGTCGAGGACCTCGCGCTGCGCGTGTCGTTCGCGGAGGCGTCCCGGGAGGCGCTCGCCGGGCTCGCCACCCGGCTGGACGAGGCGGGGTGCGGCGAGCTGGTGGCGTTCGTCGGCTACCTGGACCGCGACGAGCGCGGCATGCGCAACGCCGCCGCCGTCCTGCACCGGGGCGAGGTGGTGGCGCGGCAGCACAAGCACCACCTGCCCAACTACGGCGTGTTCGACGAGCGCCGGTACTTCACCCCCGGCGACGCGCTGGACGTCGTCCGCGTCCACGGCGTCGAGGTCGGCATGGTGATCTGCGAGGACCTGTGGCAGGACGGCGGACCCGTCGCCGCCCTCGGCGAGGCGGGCGTGGACCTCGTGGTCTCGCCGAACGCGTCCCCGTACGAGCGGAAGAAGGACGACGCCCGGCTGCCGCTCGTGGCGCGGCGCGCGGTCGAGGCGGGCGCGCCGCTGGCCTACGTGAACCTCGTCGGCGGGCAGGACGAGCTGGTGTTCGACGGCGACACGATGGTGGTCGGCGCGGACGGCGGGCTGATCACCCGCGCGCCGCAGTTCGTGGAGCACCTGGTCGTGCTGGACCTCGACCTGCCGGGCGGCGCGCCCCGCACCGAGGGCGAGCACGGCGGGTTCGCGGTCCACCGCCGCTCGCTGACCCACGAGCCGCTGCCGGCCTACGACCCGCTGCCCGTGCCGGAGCCCGCCGAACCGCTGTCCGACGAGGCGGAGGTGTGGCACGCGCTGGTCACCGGCCTGCGCGACTACGTGCACAAGAACGGGTTCCGCTCGGTCGTGCTCGGCCTGTCCGGCGGGATCGACTCGGCGGTCGTGGCCGCGCTGTCGGTGGACGCGCTCGGCCCGGACAACGTCTACGGCGTGTCGATGCCGTCGGTGTACTCGTCGGACCACTCGAAGTCCGACGCCTACGACCTGGCCCAGCGCACCGGCTGCCACTACGAGGAGCAGCCGATCGCCGACATGGTGCGCGTCTTCGTCGACCAGCTCGGGCTCACCGGGCTGGCGGAGGAGAACGTGCAGGCGCGGTGCCGGGGCGTGACCCTGATGGGGCTGTCCAACCAGCACGGGCACCTCGTGCTGGCCACCGGCAACAAGACCGAGCTGGCGGTCGGCTACTCCACCATCTACGGCGACGCGGTCGGCGGGTTCGCGCCGATCAAGGACGTGCTCAAGACGCTGGTGTGGGACCTGGCGCGGTGGCGCAACGCGCAGGCGGAGAAGCTCGGCGAGCTGCCGCCGATCCCGGAGAACTCGATCACCAAGCCGCCCTCGGCCGAGCTGCGGCCCGGCCAGGTCGACACGGACTCGCTGCCGGACTACGAGCTGCTCGACTCGGTGCTGGACGACTACGTGGAGGGCGACAAGGGCTACCGCGACCTGATCGCGATGGGGTTCTCCCACGAGCTGGTCGACAAGGTGCTGCGCATGGTCGACAAGGCGGAGTACAAGCGCCGCCAGTACCCGCCGGGCACCAAGATCACGTTCAAGGCGTTCGGCCGCGACCGGCGGCTGCCGATCACCAGCGGCTGGCGCGAGGGCTGACGGTCAGGCGGTGGCGGTCGTCCCGGTGTGGGTGGCCGCCGCCCGGCTCGACGTGCGCCGCCTCGGGCCGATCGCGCCCGCGATCGCCATCGCGCCGAGGACCAGCAGCACGATCGCGAGCAGCCAGGCCAGCGCGATCAGGCTCGCCACCGGCCACACGAGCACCACGATCCCGGCGACCGCCGTGACCGCGCCGGAGAACACGGCCCAGCCGCTCCGGCCGACGCCGTGGAAGATCTCCGCCACGCCGCCCACGACCCAGGTCACGCCCAGCAGCAGCGCCAGCACCGCGATGGTCTGGAACGGCGCGCGCAGGCAGAGGATGCCGGCGACCAGGGCCAACAGCCCGGACACCGCCAACAACCAGCGCGGCCGTCCGCGCGTGTCCGAGTCGAACGAGCCGACCAGCCAGAAGATGCCCGTGATCAGCATCTCCAGGCCGAACAGCACGGCCGCGGTGAGCAACGTCAGGCCGGGCCAGAGCAGGACCGCCAGACCGATCAACAAGGTGATCACCCCGAAGGTGATCCACAACGACTTCGCCTCGCCGGCCGGTGACTCGTCACGACCGGCCTGACCAGCGGTGTCGGCATCGGGATACGTCATGCGGCCATGGTCCGCCGACCCTTCCGCCGGCGCAGGGCCGATTCACCTGTCCGAGTGGTCCCGACCGGGTCAGGACCCCGAGCCGGGACCGGGGCGCGGCAGCCACAGCGACACCACCGCGCCCACCCCGCAGATCACCGCCGTGATCCGGAAGATCTCGTGGTACTCGGTGAGCAGCGCCGCCGTCAGCGCCTCCTTGTAGGCCGCCGCCTTCTCGGCGAACTCCTCCGGCGACATCCCGAACGGCAGGGGCGTGTCCAGGTCCGCGGTCAGCCCCCGGAACCGGTGCAGGCCCCACGCCGACAACGCGGCCACGCCGACCAGCATCCCGGTCATCCGCGCCACCACCACGGCCGCCGACGCCACCCCGTGCCCCTCCGCCGGCACGACCCGCAGCACCGCCGCCGACACCGGCGCGATCACCAGCCCCAACCCGAACCCGGCCACCGCCAGGTCCCGCCCCACCACGAACGACGACACCGTCGCCGGCCACTGCGCGATCAACGCGTACGCGACCGCGGCCACCACCAGCCCGCCGAACGACACCCACCGGTCGCCCAGCCGCGTCCGCGCCGCCAACCACCCGCCGACCAGCGCCCCCACCGGCAACGCGATCAGGAACCGGGCCAGCATCGCCGCCGCGGCGGCCGAGTCGCGCCCCAGCACGGTCTGCGCGAACAGCTCCACGTCCACCAACGTCACCATCAGCGCCGCACCCGTCGCCAGGGACACGCCCAACGACGCCAGGAACGGCCGCATCGCCACCCCGGCCGGGTCCAGCAGCCGCACCGGCGACCGCCGCTCCCACCACGCGAACCCGGCGAACACCACCACCGACGCGCCCAGCGCGGGCCACCCCCACGACGGCAGCACCGACCGCGCCGGGTCGGGGTTGTAGAGCCCCACCACCAGCAACGACAGCGACAGCGCCAGCAACCCGCCGCCGACCGCGTCGATCCGCACGGACCCGGCCGGCGCCGACCGCGGCACGGTCAGCTGCACGACCACCATCGCCACCGCGGCCAGCGGCAGGTTCACCCAGAACACCCACCGCCAGCTCTGCGGCTCGACCGACTCGAAGAACGACCAGGCGTTGAACAACGACGCCAGCCCGACGCCGTACAGCGTGCCCAGCACGCTGCCCAGCTCCTGCGCCGCGCCCACCACGCCCAGCGCCGACGCCCGCCGCCGCTCCTCCCACAGGTCGGCCACCAACGCCATGGTCACCGGCAGCAACGCCCCGCCGGCCAGCCCCTGCACCACCCGCCCGGCCACCAGCAGCGGCAGGTCGCCCGCCAGCGCCGTCACCGCCGAGCCGACCGCGAACCCGACCAGGCACAGGTGCAGCACCGGCCGCCGCCCGAACCGGTCCGACAGCTGCCCGAGCAGCGGCATCCCGGCGACGTACCCGAGCAGGTACCCGGTCACCACGGGCGTCGCGCGCTCCAGGTGGTTCACCGGGATGCCCAGGTCGCGCACCATGTCCACGAGCACGCCGACGACCACGTACGCGTCCAGCGCGCCCAGCAGCACCGCCGCCGCGCCGGCCCCGATCGCGAGCCGCCGGGCCCGCACCGCCGAGGCGCTCACGCCGGCGGCGAGACGGTGACGGACTTGTTGAAGTCGGACAGCTCGATCGTCACCTTCGCCCCGCCCGGCAGCGTGAACAGGGCCCTGCGCAGCTTCTCCTCCCGCACCGAGAACTCCGACGCCACGTCCGCGTCGATGCCCGGCACGAGCCCGGCGACCACGTCCCGCGGCACGGTCGCCGTCACCACGGTGTCGCCGTCGTCGGCCGACACGGTCTTCGCGTCGCGGGCCTCCGCGAGCACCCGGGCCACGCCCTCGTCCGGGTCGAGGATCGCGGTCGGGTCGTACACCTGCCCCGCCAGCGCCGCGGGCAGCTTGGTGAACCCGCCGGTCGGGCCCTTGAAGTAGAGGTCCTGCCCGACGAGGACGTACTCGACCTCGATCAACTGGCCGAACTGCTCCACCTTGGCCCGGCCCTGCGACTCGCCGTCGGCGTTCAGGTCGCCCTCGGCGTCCTTCACGGTCACGCCGGGCAGCTCGCCGTCCACCTTGATCGTGAAGTGGGTGCTGGTCACCGACTTCATCGCGGCCGACGCCTTCGCCAGCACCTCCGGCCCGTCGGGCAGCCCGCCCCCGCCACCGCCGGAGGACGTGCAGCCCGCCGCGAGGGCGAGCACGAGCGACCCGATCAGGGCGCGACGAGAGAGCATGGGTGAATCGTAGATCCAGTGCCGCGACCGCACGGCCGAACGCCGACGCAAGCCCGTGACCTGCGCAATCGCCGGGAGGTGGCAAACGGCGCACCGCGTTCGGCCGAGTCGCCAGCGCACGGCCCGCCGCTCTTACCTAGGCTTCGGGTCATGAACCGCCAGCAGGAGTTCGTGCTCCGCACCCTCGAGGAACGCGACATCCGGTTCGTCCGGCTCTGGTTCACCGACGTCCTGGGCTTCCTCAAGTCGGTCGCGATCGCCCCCGCCGAGCTCGAAGGCGCCTTCAACGAGGGCATCGGCTTCGACGGCTCCGCCATCGAGGGCTTCGCCCGCGTGTACGAGTCGGACATGGTGGCCAAGCCCGACCCGTCGACGTTCCAGGTCCTGCCCTGGCAGACGCCGGACAAGAGCCACTACTCGGCGCGCATGTTCTGCGACATCGCCATGCCGGACGGCTCGCCGTCGTGGGCGGACCCGCGGCACGTGCTGCGGCGCGCCCTGGCCAAGGCGAGCGAGGCGGGCTTCACCTGCTACGTGCACCCCGAGATGGAGTTCTTCCTGCTCAAGGGCCTGCCCGACGACGGCAGCGAGCCCATCCCGGCGGACAACGGCGGATTCTTCGACCAGACCAGCCACGAGACCGCGACCCACTTCCGCCGCCACGCCATCGAGGCGCTGGAGGCGATGGGCATCTCCGTCGAGTTCAGCCACCACGAGGGCGCGCCCGGCCAGCAGGAGATCGACCTCCGCTACGCCGACGCCCTGACCATGGCCGACAACGTCATGACGTTCCGGTACGTGATCAAGGAGGTCGCGATCACCCAGGGGGTGCGCGCCTCGTTCATGCCGAAGCCGTTCACCGACCAGCCCGGCAGCGGCATGCACACGCACGTCAGCCTGTTCGAGGGCGACCGCAACGCGTTCTACGACGCCGAGGACCCCTACCAGCTCTCCGACACCGGCAAGATGTTCGTGGCCGGCCTGCTGAAGCACGCGCGCGAGATCTCCGGCGTCACCAACCAGTGGGTGAACTCCTACAAGCGCCTGATCGTGGGCGGCGAGGCGCCGACGGCGGTGTGCTGGGGCCACGCGAACCGGTCCGCGCTGGTGCGCGTGCCGATGTACTCGCCCGGCAAGTCGTCGTCCCGCCGGGTGGAGATCCGGTCGCTGGACTCGGCCTGCAACCCGTACCTGGCGTACGCGGTGATCCTGGCGGCCGGCCTCAAGGGCATCGAGAAGGGCTACGAGCTGCCCCCGCCCGCCGAGGACGACGTGTGGTCGCTGACCGACCGCGAACGGCGCGCCGCCGGCTACGACAACCTGCCGCAGAACCTCGGCGAGGCGCTGACCGAGATGGAGAACTCCGAACTGCTCCCCGAAGCCCTCGGCGAGCACGTGTACGACTTCTTCCTGCGCAACAAGCGGACCGAGTGGGACGCGTATCGGCGCAGCGTGACACCGTACGAGCTGCGCAACCTGTTGCCGGTCCTGTGAGGGAGACGCCCGTGCGGGTCGTCCACACCGGGCGCTCGGAGAAGCTAGGTTTGCAGACCGTGACCGAGGTGCCCGCGCGTTCGGAATCCCGTCCCACGTTCATCGCCTGCACGGTGGCGACCGCCGCCGAGCTGCCCGCGGTGAAGGTCCTGTCGAGTTCGTTCCTGGCCAACCACCCGCAGGCCAGGTTCCTGGCGCTGGTGGTCGACGCCCAGCCGGAGAACTCCGGTCCCGGCCTGGTCACCCCCGCCGACCTGGGGATGACCCAGGACGAGCTGGCCGAGCTGGCCACCGGCTGCACCGCGGCGCAGCTGCGCGGCGTGCTGCGGCCCACGCTGCTGGAGCAGCTGCTCGGCCAGGGCGTGCCGGTGCTGTACCTGGACCCGTGGGTGCAGGTCCTCGGGCCGCTCACCGACCTGGTCGAGAACGCGGTCCGGCGCGGACCGCTCGTGCTGCTGCCCCGGGCGCTGCGGCCGCTGCCGGACGACGGCCTGCGCCCCACGCCGACCGAGCTGCTGGAGACCGGCGTCTTCGACCCGGGTTTCCTGCTGGTCGCGCCGGGCGCGGAACCGTTCCTGCGCTCGCTGGGCGAGCAGCTCCGCCGCACGCCGGACGCCACCAAGGCCGTGCTCGACATGGCCCCCGCGCTGGTCAACGTGCACGTGCTGCGTGACGCGACGGTCGGCCTGTCGGTGTGGAACGCCGCCCAACGCGACCTGCACCGGAGCCCGGACGGCGTGCTGACGACGATCGGCGAGCCGGTCCGCACCGTGCACTTCGCGGGCTTCGACCCGCACCGGCCGTGGCTGCTGTCGGCCGACTTCGCCGACCGACCCCGCGTGCTGCTGTCGGAACACCCCCAGTTGGCGGAGCTGTGCACGGCGTACCGGGCGGAACTGGTGCGCAAGGGCCACACCGCGCAGCGGGTGCGCTACGGCTTCGGCCAGCTCCCGGACGGCACCCAGATCCCGGACGAGCTGCGCGCGGACTACCGCGAAGCCGCCCGGACCAGGCCGGGCTCCGCGTTCAGCCCGGAGGGGTTCGACCGCGAGGGGTTCGACCGCGAGGGGGTTGACCGCGAGGGGTCCAGCCGGGAGGGGTCCAGCCGGGAAGCCCTCGACCCGGCAGCCGGGACCCCCACCGCGCCGACCGGCACCCCGGCCGCCGATCGGTCCGACCCCGTCCCGCTCGCCCCCACCTCCACGGCCCTCCCGGACCCGGCGACCACACCGGCCCCGGCCGACTCCGGGGCTGCGGCCACCGCACCGGAACGGGCGGAGTCGCCCGAGCCGGCCGCGACCTCGCCCGGTTCCACGCCCCCCGCGCCGGCCGACACCTCGGCCGTGACCCCGCCCGGCCCTCCGCCCTCCGCGCCGGCCGACCCGACGGCGGCGACCTCGCCCGAGCCGGCGACCCCCGTGCCGTCGCCGCCGAACGAGACCGCGCCCGAGGCCGCGCCCGAGACTGTGGCCGCCCGGTCGACCGCCTCCGCCGCCGGGACACCCGGCCCAGCCGCTCCCGAACGGCCCGTCCCGCCGTCGGGAACCGCCCGCCAGGCCCCAGCCGCCCGCCCCGGCACACAGCCGGGGACCGCCCGCCCCGGCCCGCCCCCCGCCTTCGGCCCCGACGGCGGGGCGGCGTTCGTGGCCTGGGCCGCCGAACCCGCGCCCGGCCTGCCCGGCAGCACCCGCTGGTCCGCCGCCCTCTGGCGCTCCGACCCGGCACTGCGCGCCCAGTTCCCCGACCCGTTCGGCGCGGACGCCGCGGCGTTCCGCGACTGGTGCGCCGGCCGCGGGCGGGCCGCGGGCCGGCGGCCGGGGGCCGCCGGGCCCCCCCCCCCCCGCCACGCCCCCGACCAGCACCACCACCAAGGCGGCGACGGGCA
>NZ_JBHYXZ010000010.1:94391-97308 GCF_042752395.1 Actinosynnema sp. NPDC059335
CCGCGCCCCCCCCGCCCCCCGCCCGGGGGGGGGCCGCGGGGGCGGGGGGCGGGGGGGGGGGGGGGGGGGGGGGGGGGGGGGCGGGGCGGCGCCCCCTCGCCGCCGTGCCCCGCGCCCGCCTCGACGCCCCGGTCCTGCACGACCAGCTCGGCGTCTCCGTCCTCGGCACGGGCCCGGTCGCCGCCCTCGTCCACGCCGCCGCCCGCGCCTCCGGCCTGCCGACCTCCACCACCGCCGGCTACCCGGTCGTGATCCGCGTCGGCACCGCCGAACGCGTCCCGGACAGCCGCTTCGTGGTCGACTACCTCCTGGACGACGAGCAGCCGAACGACGCCAACGAGCTGTGGGTCCCCTCCGAGGCGACCCGCGCCGCCCTCGAACGCCAGGGCGGCCCGACCGTCCGCGTGCTCCCGCTGCCCGTCCCGGAAGCCGACCCCGTCGAGCCCGAGGACCACGACGGGGTGATCTTCGGCGCGCTCGCCGACCACGCCGTCGACCGCGCGGGCAACGTGCTGGGCGCGGTCTCCGCGTTCCTCTCCGCCTTCCCCGACCGCAACGACGTCACGCTGCGCATCGAGGTCACCCACGCGCACGACCACCCCGAGGCCGCCGAACGGCTCCGCCTCGCCACCGCCGCCGACCCCCGCATCCAGCTCGTAGACACCCTGGGCGCCGTGGACTGCCTGGTCCACCTGCACCGGGGCGGCGCGTGCGACCGGATCGCGCACACCCTCGCCACGCACGCCGCGCGGGCCACGCCGATCCTGACCTCCGACCACGGCGCGGTCGCCGAGCTGTTCGACAAGTCCGCGGTGATCTTCGTGCCGTGCCGCCAGGGCGTCGAGCCGGACGTCCAGGCCGCCGCCAAGCTCCTGCGCGCCCTCGCCGACGACCTGCCCACGGCCTTCGCGATCGGCGTCAAGGGCCGCGAACACGTCCGCGCCACGCGTGACGTCGCCAAGGTCGGCGAGATCCTCCGCGAACGCGTCGAGCACGCCTACCGCGGCTGGCGCGCCCGCCGGGCCAAGCCCGCGCCGACCACCGACCCGCTGAAGGCGCTCGTCGCCGCGAAGCACGCCCTGCTGCGCCAACCCGACGTCGGCACGGCCAGCCGCACGCCGATGGCCCCGCAGCTGCGCAAGATGGTCCTGCGCGTGCTCGACCACTACGACAACCACATGCGCGACGTGCTGACCTCCCTGGTCGACGGGGTGGAGCGCTCGGTCGCCGAGGTCGTCCGCCGCCAGGACGACCTCTCCACCGGCGTCGGCCTCGGCGAGCTGGAGGTGCTGCGCGCCGAGCTGGAACAGCACGCCGAGCACCAGGGCCACCTCGCCGACCAGCTCGTCGGCGTGGACGACGGCGTGGTCCGGGTCCGCGCGGACATGGCGGGCCAGGGGCGACGGCTGCGCGAGATCGAGGACGCGGTGGTCGCCGAGGCCGCCAAGCGCGCCAAGCAGGGCGACGCCCTCGCCCAGCGCATCGACAAGCTCGCCGTCGCGCTCGAACGCACCCTCGACCGGATCGACTCGCTGGAGTCCAAGGTCGTGGACGTGCTGCGGGACCGCGACACCAAGCTCGACCGCGGCCTGCGCGCGGCCGACCAGGCCCAGCAGACCGCCGACGCGCTGCGCCGCGTCGTGGTCCGCGAGCACGAGCGGCACAACGAGGCCGTGCCGCGCAGCTCGCTCGTCCTCACGGACGTCGGCCTGCTCCGCCTGCCGTCGGACGACGCGTTCATGCTCCCGATGCTGTCCAGCAACGGGGTGTGGGAGACCGAGGTGTCCGAGCTGATCGACTCCGTGGTCGAGCCGGACGGGATCTTCCTCGACGTCGGCGCGTACGTCGGGTACCAGACCGTGCGCATGCTCAGCCGGTTCGGCACCGGCGGCGCGGTGGTCGCGGTCGAGCCGTGCCCCTCGGCGCGGGCGTTGCTGCGGCACAACGTCGACGTGAACCTGCCCGAACGGGTGGCGCAGCAGCTCGTCCTGGTGGACGCGGCGGCGTGGGAGAGCACCGGCGAGCTGGCCGTCCAGCCGGCGCTGACCGGAGGGGTGTCGGTGGCGCCGCTGCCGGACGACGCCGGCGAGGACACGGCGCGCGTGCGGGCGACCAGGCTCGACAAGGAGCTGGAGGCCGTGCCGTCGTTGCAGGGCCGCAAGCTGTCCGTCGTTCGGGTGGACGCGCCGGGTCGTGGTCACCGCGCGTTGGCCGGACTGGTGCGCCTGCTGCGCCGGGATCGCCCGCACGTGTTCCTCGAGTTCTCCGCCTCCGCGACGGAGGGTTTCGGCGACGATCCGGTCACGGTCCTCAAGGAGTTCCGGATCTGGGGCTACGACCTGGTGCCGGTGGCGACCCGCGAACCCGCCGGGCCGGAGCAGATCGTGGCCGCGATGGAGGGCATGCGGACGATCTCGCTGTGGCTGCGGCCACGCCCGGTGGCGGCCAAGGGAGCCGGCCCGCAGGTCGCGGTGCCCGTCCGCACCGCTCCCGCAGCCCGCTGACCAGGCGATTTGACACCGGCGAAGGTCATGAGTAACTTTTACCGAGTCGCCAGCAAGAACCTCGGAACGAGCGGTTGACACCGCGAATCGGGCCGGGTAGACTTCTGCGGCGTCAAGCTCCCAGGAACGAATAAGCAGCACAGCGTGCTGCCTCCGACCTGGAAACAGCACAAAATGAATGCAAAGCGAGTTCTTCGCGGAGCCGAGAAGCCGAAACCGGCCGATTTGACACCGCGAAAACGAACGAGCTAAGCTTCAACCAGAGCGAAACACAAAGCCCCGGAATGAACCGCGGTAAGACGCGGGACAAGATGGTGAGCGCGTGTTCTTTGAGAACTCAACAGCGTGCCGAATAGCCAGTAAATTGTATGAACCTCGTCAAGAGGTTTCCTTTGAGATTGTTACTGGACAGC
>NZ_JBHYXZ010000011.1:0-24772 GCF_042752395.1 Actinosynnema sp. NPDC059335
TGAATCACCCCCCCGGGCGCGCGCGGGGCGCCCCGCCGCGCGCCCGCGCGGCCTTTCAGTCCACTGTGGACGAGGAGTGCCCGGACGCCTCGTCGTAGGCGGCGCGCGCGGCCACGATCGCGCCCTCGTTGGCCAGCACCCACCGTCCCAAGGGGACGACCAGCTCCAGCAGCGAGCGGCCGAGCGCGGTCGCGGCGTAGGTCACCCCGGCGGCCCGGCCGGGCCGCACGTCCCGGCGGACCAGCCCGTCGCGTTCCAGGTTGCGCAGCGTGCGGGTGAGGATGCGGCGGCTCAGCTCGTGCACCGCGCGGTCCAGCTCGTTGAACCCGTAGGGGCGGTCGGCGACCAGGCTCAGCACGAGCAGGCTCCACTTGTCGCCGACCCGGGCCAGCACGTCGGACACCGGGCAGGCGGCGCGGTCGGCGGCCGTGACCGGCACCGGGACCAGTGACATGGATGTGCCTTCTTCCGGTTCGTCGCGGTGTGTTCCAGGCTCCAGGCTATGGCGAACGCGGTGATCACCGGTGGCACGAACGGCATCGGCCGGAGCCTGGCGGCGCGGCTGGCGCGCGAGGGGCACCGGGTGGCGGTGGTGGGCCGGTCGGCCACCGCGCCGGACGGGGTGGAACTCGTCCGGGGCGACCTGAGCACGCTCGCGGGCGTGGCGGCGGTGGCGGACGAGGTGGCGGACCGGTTCGACGCGGTCGACCACCTCGTGCTCGGCGCGGGCCGCTTCACCCCGCGCCGCGAGGTCACCGCGGACGGGCTGGAGCACTCCTTCGCGCTCTACCCGGTGAGCCGGTTCCTGCTGGTCGAGCGCCTGCTGCCGGTGCTGGAGCGGGCCGCGGCCCCGGTCGTGGTGAGCCTGTGCGGGGTGGCCGGGCTGCGCGGGCCGGGCATCCGCTGGGACGACCTGTCCCTGGCCCGCGGCTACCGCGCGTTCCACGCGGTGAGCCAGGGCGCGCGGGCCGCCGACCTGCTCGGCGCGGGCTTCGCCGACCGGCACCCCGGCAGCGCCGTGCGGTACGTGCTGCACAACCCGATGTTCGTGGACAGCGGCCTCGGCGCGCAGGTCGGCGGCCTGCGCGGCCGGGCGCTGGACCTCGTGGCCCGGCTGTTCGCCAGGTCGGCGGACGACGCCGCGGACCAGGTGCGCCGGTTCCTGGTCGACCCGCCCGCGGCGCCGCTCACCGCGTCCCGCGCGGGGAAGCCGGTGGACCTCGACCGGCCCGAGTTCGACCGGACCGCCGCGGCCCGGCTCTACGCCCTGCTGGACGAGGTCACCGCGTCGGCGCGGTGACGCGCGCGGTCACCGCAGCACGCGGAACCGCAGGTGCACGACGTCGTCCCCGGGTGCCACCCCGACCGCTTCCAGCTTCGTCGGGTCGAGGCCGTCCAGCAGCCGCGACCCGCCGCCGAGGAGCACGGGCACGAGCTGGAGCCGCTCGCTCCCCTTCGCCCATCGGGTGGTCCTCGCCCACGTTCGGCCCGGCGCTGTAGCCGTCCAGCGACACCGAGCCGTTCACCACCACCTTGGTCATGCGCGTCCTCCGGTGAACTCGGCGCGCACCCCCAGCAGGCGCACGGCGCGGTCGTCCTCGAACCTGGCGAGCGCGGCGAGCGCCGCCGCCTCGATCGGCCCGGCGTCCGTCGTCGGCTCGGCCAGCGCCACGCCGCGCGTGAACGTGAAGAACGGCGCGAACCGCACCTTCACCACCACCCGCAGCGCGGGACGCCCTTCCGCGCGCACGTCCTCCGCCACCCGCCGCGCGAGCAGCCGGACCTGCTCCCGGACCTCGTCCGGGTCGGTGAGGTCCCGCTGGAACGTCGTCTCCCGGCTGCGCGACTTCGCCACCCACGGCGTCGCGGTCACCACGGGGTCGCCCGCGCCCAGCGCGAGCCGCCGCAGGTGCGGCCCCGCGGCCGGGCCGAACCGCGCGGCCAGCACGTCGTCGTCGGCCCGCGCCAGGTCGCCGACCGTGCGCACGTCCAGCTCCGCGAGCTTGGCCGCGGTCCGCGACCCGACGCCCCACAACGCCGCCACCGGCCGCCCGGCCATCACCTCCACCCAGTTGTCCCTGGTGAGCCGGAAGACCCCGGCGGGCTTGGCGAACCCGGTGGCGAGCTTGGCGCGCAGCTTGTTGTCGCCGATGCCGACCGAGCACTCCAGCCCCGTCCCCTCCCGCACGGCCCGCCGCGCGGTGTCGGCCAACGACTCCGGGTCGTCGGTGCGCGCGCCGAGGAACGCCTCGTCCCACCCGATCACCTCGACCACGACGGGCAGCCCGCGCAGCACCTCCATCACGTGCGCCGACACCTCCTCGTAGGCGGGCGCGTCGGAGGGCAGGAAGACCGCGTCGGGGCAGCGCTTCTTCGCCAGCCGCAACGGCATCCCGGAGTGCACGCCGAACGCCCGCGCCTCGTAGGACGCGGTCGCCACCACGCCGCGCCGGGTCGGGTCGCCCGCTCCGCCGACGACCACGGGCCTGCCGCGCAGCTCGGGCCGGCGCGCGACCTCGACCGCCGCGATGAACTGGTCGAGGTCGACGTGCAGGACCCAGTCCGGTCCGGGCACACCGCCAGTATCACCGGGGGAGGCGGCCGGCGTGCGACCGGAGAACGGGCGCGACCCTGGCGGACCGCATGTGCGGAGTGCGCGAAAGCCACCCGAGGCGCCGGACGTGCGGCATGCGACCGCCGACCGCAGCGCCGGCCCCACCAGGTCACGCGGCCCGGCGGCGGCCCGTCGTGCTCCGCGCGGCCGGACCGCGTTTCGCGCGGGCGGGGTTCGTGACACGATCAAGACGTGCCGACCACCGACCGCGACCGTGACGAGCAGGGCCGGGCCCGCAACGCGCGACCGCGCGACGGGCTCGGCCGCCCGCTGCCCTACGGGGCGGAGGGCGTCGAACGCCAGCCGGAGGGCGTGCCCCGCACGCCCGCAGAGGCGCTGGCCGAGGCGCAGCGGCTGCTGGACCTCGGCCGGCCGTTCCACGCGCACGAGGTGCTGGAGGACGCGTGGAAGGCCGCCCCCGAGGCCGAGCGCGAGCTGTGGCGGGGGCTCGCGCAGCTCGCCGTCGGCCTGACCCACGCCGCGCGCGGCAACCGGGACGGCGCGTCGGCGCTGCTCAGCCGGGGCGCGCGCAACATCAGCCCCTACCTCGACGACCCGCCGCACGGGGTGGACGTGGCGTGCCTGGTGGCCTGGGCCGCCACGGGCGCCGGCGTGCCGCGGCTGACCGGCGGTCCGCGCTGATCACCGGGCCGCACGGCGGACGCGACGCCGCCACCCCGGCCGCGAAGTTGGTCCGAACGCCGGCTTGGGGACGCGCGCGGCGGGGTAAGCGGTGGTCACCCACCCCACCCTTGGAGGTTCCCGTGCTAGCGATCATCGCCGCGGTCATCTTCGGCCTCGCCCTCCTGCTCGACCTGGCGAACGCCTCGCTCGGCTCCGTGCTGGACGGCGGGACGCTGCTCCTGGCCGGGCTGCTGTGCGTGGCGCTGCACCTGGCCGGTGTCGGCGCGGGCGCGCGGGCGTTGAGCTTCCGCCGCCGCCGCTGAGCCGCGACCGCTCCCGCCCCGTGCGGGAGCGGTCCCAGGCGGGTGCCCGGTTCAGTCCCGCGGCGGCGGCGCCGACAGCAGGCACGCCACGCACGGCATGCCGTCCGGCTCGGGCAGCAGGTCGACCGCGCCCACGTCGACCCGCTCGCCGCACAAGGTCAGCAGCGTCGCCCCCGTGCCGTCCTCGGGCAGCGGCGCGAGGTGGCAACTCCTCTCCCACTCGCCGGCGACGTCGGCGCGCTTGCGCACGAGCAGGACGGGTTCGGTGCGGTCCAGTGCCATGGCGGTAGTCCTCTCCCCAGAGACCAGCAGTCTGGCACCGCTCCCAGAAGCCCGCGACCGTCGATTCGGGACTCCGCCGCCCGTGCGCGGATATGCTCCGGCGGTGATCAGGGTGCTGCGGGACTTCTCGACCGGTGTCGGACTGCTCGGCCAGGGTTTCGGATTGGTGTTCCGGTCGCCGAAACTGCTGCTCATCGGCGCGGTGCCGGCGTTGATCACGACGGTGCTGCTGATCGGCGGCCTGGTCGGGCTCGCGGTGTGGATCGACGAGATCGCCGCCTGGGTCACGCCGTTCGCCGACGACTGGAGCGAGGGGTTGCGCGCGGCCACCCGGTTCGCCGCCGGGTTCTCGATCATCGGCGCGTTCGTCGCGATCGGGCTGCTGCTGTTCACCGCGATCACGCTGATCATCGGCGGGCCGTTCTACGAGCACATCGCGGAGACCGTCGAGGACACCCACCTCGGCGGCGTGCCCGAGGCCGAGCAGGTGTCCTGGCTGCGGTCGGCGGCGGTCGGCGCGCGGGACGCGATCCTGCTCGTCGGCCTCGCGATCCTGTGCGCGATCCCGCTGTTCGCGGCCGGGTTCATCCCCGTGGTGGGGCAGACCGTGGTGCCGGTGGTCGCCGTGTGCGTCAACGCGACGCTGCTCGGCATCGAGCTGACCGCCATCCCGTTCACCCGGCGCGGCCTCAAGCTCGACGTGCGGCGGCGGACGCTGCGCAAGCGCCGGGCCGTCACGCTGGGCTTCGCCGTGCCGACCTACCTGCTGTGCCTCATCCCGCTGGCCGCGCTGGTCGTGCTGCCGGCGGCGATGGCGGGCGGCACGGTCCTCGCGCACCGCCTGCTCCACGACCAGATCAGGTGAACGGCACCCACGCCAACTCCGCCGGCCCGTCGATCCGGTGGACGCCCACCCCGGTCGCGGACACCGTCCACAACTCGTCGCCGATCACCAGCGCCCGGCGGATGCCCGGGTCGTAGGCGGGCCCGTCGTGCCGGATCGTGCCCAGCGCGGTGAACGCGCCGTCGCCGAGCCGCAGCACCAGCAGTCCGCCGGGCACCGGCGCGGCCGGGTCCGTCACGGGCAGCACCACGAGGCCGTGGGCCGGCCAGTACAGGAAGGCGTGCGGGTCGAACTCGACCTCCGAGTACGCGCCCGGCAGGTGGTGGCCCGCCACCTTGGCCGGCGCGGCCGGGTTCGACACGTCGAACAGCGACACCTGCGTGCCGGTGGCGCGGCCCTGCCCGGTGGCCTCCTGGCCGACGCCGATCAGCCTGCCGTCCCCGGCGGGGTGCAGGTAGGCCGAGTAGCCGGTGATCTTCAGCTCGCCGACCGCCCGCGGCCGGGCGGGGTCGGACAGGTCCAGCGTGTAGAGCGGGTCCACCTGCCGGAACGTCACCACGTACCCGACCGGGCCCGCGAACCGGACGCTGTGGATGCGCTCGCCCACGCCCAGCCCGTCGACCTTGCCGACCTGCACGAGCTTCGCGCCGTCCTGCCGGAGCACGGTGACCGCGCTCTGCGTCGCCGGCGCGCGCTCGGGGACGCCCGGCGCGTCCTCGGACGTCGTCGCCACCCGCAGGTGCCCGTCGTGCTCCGACAACGAGTACTGGTTGAGCAGCGTCCCGGCGACCTGCCCGGACGCCACGTGCCGGGGCGGGCCCGGCCGCGAGACGTCGAACCGGTGGATCGCGGTGGTCGCGGGCGTGCCGGGCGCGAACCGCGTGGTCGGCCGCAGGTGGTGGTCGTCGGCCACGTACAACGACGTCCCGGTGCCGTAGACGGTGTCGCCGTCCGCCATGATCGTCACGGCGTCCCCGGCGCCCAGCTCGCCGGGGAAGTCGAACGTCAGCACGGACAGCATCGACGTGGCCGGGTCGCCCACCGGGTGGCTGACCCGGTCGCACGCCACCAGCCTGCCCTCGGAGCGCGAGCCGTCGGCGTCGGTCAGCTCGTAGCGCGGCAGCCACGAGTCGATCGGCGCGGTGGCGACCAGCTCGCGGTTGGCGATCAGGGACTCCGCCTCGCCGCGACCGTCCACCGGGTACACCCACGGCAGCCGCGGACCGGAGTGGACGACGACCCGCACCACGTCACCGACCTGCCGGGCGTCGAGGTACCGGCCGGACACGGTGAGCGTGCCGAGGACGCGCGGCTCGCCGGACAGGTCGACCAACGTCACCGACGAGTCCTCCGAGTGGCTCGCGTACGGGCCGTCGACGGCGATGCGCTCGCCCGCCACGCCCCGGACCCCGCCGCCGACGAGCAGCGCGCGGTCGCCGTGCAGCAGCAGTTGGGAGGCGTGGCCCGCGGGCACGTCCAGCGTGCCGGTGAGCTTCCGGCCGGCCACGTCGAGCACCCGCAGCCTGCCGTCCGCGACCGTCACCACCCGCTTGCCGTCGGTCTTGACCAGGTCGGGTTCGTCCACGCCCGCCTCGTGCGCGTTGGTCGTGGAGTGCTCGGGCGCGGCCCGCTCCTCCACCGCCCGCGGGACGCCTCCGACGCGCGCGTCGGCCTGCGCCTCGGCCGGTTCGGCGGCCGCGACCCGGCCGTCGGCCTTGGTCCGGAACCCGTGACCGCCCGGGCCGTACGCGCCGACGTGCGGCGAGAGCGCGGACCGCAACCCGGCCAGCGCGGAGTCGCACGTGTCGAACGCCACCAGGTCGACCGGCACCGCCTCGATCGGCGGCACGACCCGCCACCCCTCCTCCTCGACGGGCACGGCGGACGCCGCGCTCACCGCCACCACCAGCGCCGCACCGCCGAACAACGCCGCCCGCGCACCCCAGGACCGTCGCCTCATGCCCCCAGGACGGGACGGACCCGGCGCGGGGTTGCGCGGCCACGCCGGCGGCGGCGTGGTTGAGTAGGCGAGGACCCACAGCCCAACCAACAGGAGAGTCACATGGCCCCGAGCAAGCCCGTGGTCGAGCCGTACGAGGGCGCACCGCCCGCCGACCTGGTGATCGAGGACATCACCGTCGGCGACGGGCCCGAGGCGGCGCCCGGTCAGCTCGTGCACGTGCACTACGTCGGCGTGTCGCACTCGACCGGCGAGCAGTTCGACGCCTCCTGGGACCGCGGCGAGGCGTTCAGCTTCCCGCTGGGCGGCGGCCGGGTCATCGCCGGCTGGGACCGCGGCGTCGCGGGCATGAAGGTCGGCGGCCGGCGCAAGCTGGTCATCCCGGCGCACCTGGGTTACGGCGACCGCGGCGCGGGCGGCGTGATCAAGCCGGGCGAGACGCTGATCTTCGTGGTGGACCTGCTCGGCGTGAACTGAGCGTGGTGACCGGTGCACGGCCCGGTACCGCCCCGTGCTCCGTTCGGAGCATTTGATACCGGGGCGGAACCGGGCCGTTCACCATTGCGTCATCCTGAGGGGACCGACCACACCGTCATCACCAGGGGGAAGCCGCCGTGCCCGAGGACATCGGGGCGTCCGAGCGGATGCTCAGCCAGTGGCAGCAGAGCATCGAGCACAAGGCCGAGCGCTACCAGGAGATGGCGGCCCGCGTGCAGGGCATGACGATCTCCGAGACCTCGCGTGACGGCACGGTGCGGCTGACCATCGGCTCGAACGGCATCCTGACCCACCTGGAGATCGCCGAGTCCGCGCGGGACAGGCGGATGGCCGAGGTGTCCGCCGAGGTGATGCGGACGTTGCAGCGCGCGCAGTCCCGCATCCCCGAACTGCTCCAGCAGGCCATGGCCGAGACCATCGGCACGCAGGACGAGACGGCCAACGTGCTGTTCAACGAAGCGAAGCGCACCTTCCCGACCCCGCCGCACGAGGAGCCCGCGCCGCCGCTCGGCCGGGAGATGCGGTTCGGGATCGACGAGGACGACGCGCCGCCTCCCGCCCTGCCCGCCCCGCCGTCCCCGCCGCCGTCCCGCCGCCCGCCGCGCGGGCAGGACGAGGACGACGACTTCGGCGGACAGTCCTTCCTTTCGTAATCGGCTCTCCAGGGGGATCGCATGGCGGGTTTCGAGATCGTCGCGGACACGCTTGAGGCGCACGGCAAGCAGCTCGGCGACCTGGGCGCGCGGCTGCAGGGCGCGGTCGACGCGGCGAAGTCGGTGAGCATGCCGACCGACGCGTACGGCATCATCTGCCAGCCGTTCCGGATGATGCTCGACCCGGTCGAGCAGTGGGGGCTGGACGCGTTGCAGGGCGCGGTGGAGGCGATGGAGGCCGCCGGCAAGGCCGTGCAGGACACCGTGAGCCAGTACCGCGAGAGGGAAGACGCGATCAGGGACAGCTTCAAGGCCGGTGAGTGATGGCGGGCGAGAACCCCCTGGTGGCCGCGCCGCCCGCGGAGTCCGGTTCGTTCTTCAACGCCGGCACCGGTGACAACGGCTGGGCGACGGGCATCTCCATCGCGGAGTCCGCGATGGACACGTTCAACGGGATCAAGGACGGCAACTGGATCGAGGGCGGGCTGGGCCTGGTCGGCCTGGCCGCGGACGCGGCGGCGATGGCGATCGACCCGTTCGGCACGCTGCTGTCGTCGGCGGCGGCGTTCCTGATGGAACACATGCAGCCGCTCAAGGACATGCTGGACTGGTTGGCGGGCAACCCGCCGGTGATCGAGTCCTACTCCACGACGTGGAACAACGTGGCCGCGGAGCTGGGCAGGATCGCCGAGGAGTACTCGTCGGCGGTGCAGCGCGGCACCGAGGGCTGGACCGGCGCGGCGGCGCAGGCCTACCTGACCAACTCCAAGGTCCACGGCGATGCCCTGAGCGGGGCGGCGTCGGCGGCGGGGACCGTGGGCACGGTCGTGGGCATGATGGGCATGGTCGTCGCGTTCGTGCGGGAGATGGTGCGCGACCTGATCGCCGACCTGGTCGGCAAGCTCATCGCGTGGGTGCTCGAAGCGGTGTTCTCGCTCGGGTTCGGGACGCCGGTGATCGTGGCGCAGGCCGTGACGGCGATCTCGAAGTGGGCCGCGAAGATCGCCAAGATCGTCCAGGACCTGCTGAACACCGTCAAGAAGGTCTCGCCGATGCTGAAGCGTCTGGTCGAGGTCTTCGAGAAGATCATGAAGGTGGTCGGCAAGCTCGCCGGCAAGGTCACCGGCCTGGACGTGCTGGACCCGAAGAACATCAAGAGGGGCGGCTTCCTCCAGACCGGCCGGGCCGACATCGACACCCCTTCCGGGGCCGGTACCCCCGGCGGCGGCACGCCCGGCAGCGACACCCCGGGCAGCGACACCCCGGGCGGCGGCACGCCCGGGAACGGCACCCCGGGGAGCAGCCGCGCGCCCGGCGGCGACAGTCCACAAGGGACGTCCACACCGGACGGCAGCCCGAGCGGCACGACCACGACCTCGGGCACGACGACGGCCGACCCGGCGCCGTCGGCCTCGCGGCCGGGGCGGGGCGACCCGACCGACGTGCCGACGGCGACCACCCGACCGGGACGCGACCCGGGCAGCCCGGACACCGACGCCCCACCGCGCGGCACCGCGCCCGGTCCCGGCCCGACGCTCGGCGGCACCACACCTGCCGGCAACACACCCGGTCGCACCGCGCCCCTCGGCGAACACCGGGGCGGCCCCGGCGGCCAACCCGCGCCCGGCGGCGGGGGTCCAAGCCCTTACAGCAGCCCCAACCCACCCGGCAGCGGTGCGCCGGGGAGCGGTTCTCCGGGCAACGGGTCGCCCGGCGGCTCCCACGGCAACGGCTCCCACGGCAACGGCTCGCCCGGCGGCGGTTCCCCCGGTGGCTCCCCCGGCGGCGGCGCGTACGGCAGCGGCTCGCCCGGCGGCGGTTCCCCTGGGGACTCCCCCGGCGGCGGCGCGTACGGCAGCGGCTCGCCTGGCGGTGGTTCGCCTGGCGGTTCTCCTGGTGGTGGTTCGCCGGGTGGTGGTTCGCCGAACCCGCCCGCGCAGCCCCGTCTCGACCAGACCTCGGCCTCCCACGCGGCCACTCCCGAGGCTCCCGCGCGCCCCGACCAACCCCACACCCCCAACCCGTCCACCCCGCACCCGAACCAGCCCACTCCCGGCACCCCTGCTCCCGGCGGTCCCGCGGCGGGCGCTCCGGGTGGCGGCGCACCTCACGGCGGCGGCGCGCCGACCGGCGGCGGCCCCCGGCCCGGCACCGGCTGGACCGGCACGCCCGGCAGTCGCGGCGACCTCGGCTCCGGCATCCCGCCCGCACGCGGCCCGGAGCACCTCAACCCGTCGTCGCACGGTCCCTCGACCCCCGGCCCCTCCCACGCGCCCCACACCGGACCCGGCGCGCCCCACGGCAGCCCGAACACGCCCGGCACCGGTCCGACGCACACCGGCCCCGGCAACACCGGTCCGACCAACACCCGGCCCCAGGGCAGCGGCCCGACCCCGCCGCACGCAGGCCCGCCGCACGCAGGTCCGCGACCCGGCCCCGCCAACCCCTACACACCGAACGGTCCCCACACACCGAACGGACCGCACACACCCAACGCGCCACACACCCCGAACGGGCCGCACGGCGGCCCTCCGCAGCCCCGCCACGGCACCCCGGACCTCGCCCGCCCGCGCGGCGACGCGCCGGCACCCCACCGTCCCTCCGACGGCCCGCCACCCCCACGGCACCCCGACGCCCACACCCCGGCACCGCGCCGCGACCCGGACTCCCAGCTCCCACCGCGCCGCGACCCGGACGGTGTGCCGCACCAGCGCCGCGACCCCGACCCGTGGACACCGCCCCACCGCGACACCGACGCGCCCCACGGCGACCGGCCCGACGGCGAGGCACCCCACCGCGACCGGCCGGACGCCGACGCGCCGCACACCCCCGACCAACCCGGCATCGACGAGGCGCATGCCCGTCACGGTGAGACGACGCCGGCGGGGATCTCGCACCACCGCGGTGACCCGGACATGGGCGACCTGCCCCACCGGGTCCCGCCGGACCCGCGGTACTTCACCGCCGACGTGCACATCACCCCCGACGGCCGCGCCCGCATCGGCAACCACACCTACACCCCCGAGCAGTACGGCGACCTCCTGCGCCGCAACGGCTGGGACGGCCGCACCCCCATCCGCCTCATCGGCTGCGACGCCGCCCGCAACGACTTCGCCCACCGCCTGTCCCGGCACACCGGAGCCGACGTCCTGGCCCCCACCAAACCCGCCTGGACCGACGGCAACGGCCGCGTCTACACCAGCGACGCCCACACCGGCCCCGACGGCAACCGCCACCCCCGCATCCCGCCCAACGGCGAATGGCACACCCACCACCCGGACGGCACGACCACCCGCACCACCCAGGACGGCTTCGCCCCCGGCACCCGCGACACCGACAAGCACGACCTCGACCCCGACGACGCCAGGGACCGGGCGGCCGACGACCAGCCGGCCGGGGAACAGCCGGACGGCAAGTCGGACGGCGACGACAAGTACGCGCGCGACCCGCAGTTCGCCCACCACCCGGACACCCCGCCGCCGGACCCCTCCCAGCCCCAACGGCTGGAGACGCTCGACCCGGAACGGTGCACGTTCGACGAGAACGGCCTCATCACGCACTACGACGACATCCCCATTGACCAGTACCAGCGCGAGGTGCTGACCGACCGCGCCAAGCTGCTCCAGTCGATGGTCGAGGACCGGTCGATCATCCCGGAGGAGATCCGGGGCGATCCGCGCCGCAACCCGGACAAGTGGCCCGGCAAGAACATCGTCTGCGTGTCCGTGTCGATCGACCACCGCACGGGCCACGTGTACGAGTCGATCAACGGCGCGGCCACCGACGTCATCCCGCACGACAAGCTGCACCCGGTGCTGCGCGACCGCCAGGAGGCCATGCGCGGCAACCCGCAGCCGGACGGCTCCACCCCGGGCTACATCCAGCCCGACCGGCGGCCGGGGTTCGAGGGGCAGCCGATGTCCAACAAGCACGGCGAGATCAGGTACGACTACCCGATCAACGACGCGCCGACCCGGCACGCCGAGGTGAAGAACGTCAACCAGATGCTGAACGACCGCGGCGTGCCCGCCGACGTCTCCCCCGAGGAGCTGGACCGCATCCTCGCCGAGATGCAGGTGGACAACGCGTTCATCCCGCCGGGCAAGGGCCCGAACGCGACCGGCGACTTCCCGGACATCGCGCCGTGCTGCGCGAACTGCACCAGGATGATCGACGGCGTCCCCAGCCTGACCGACAAGCTGACCCAGCCGCCGTACCACCCGGACCTCCGGGTCCTCCCACCGAAGGCCACCCACCATGCGAGTTGACGCGAACGACGTCGAGGACGACGGCGGACTGGTGTTCTACCAGGGCGAACCCTTCACCGGCGAGGTGGTCGAGCAGGGCCCGGACGGCAGCCTGGCCACGCTGTACACCTACGACACCGGCACCGAGGACGGCCCGTACCGGGAGTGGTACCCGGACGACCGGCCCTACAAGGAGGGGCAGATGCGCATGGGCCTGCCGGTCGGCCTGCACCGCAAGTGGCACCCGAACGGCGTGCTCGCCGAGGAGACCCTGTTCGGCGACCACGCCGACCACCTCGGGCACCGCAAGTGGGACGAGCAGGGCAACCTCCTGGTCGACACCATGCCGCCGACGCCCTGAACGGCGTGCGCCCGGCCGGTGCGGACCGACCTCCGGTCTGCCTCGACCCGGCCACGGGGATGTGGTGCGGCCGTTAAGATCGGCACACCGTCTCGGGGGGAGCAAAAGGGGTGTTCGACGCATGAGCCAGCCAGCCACACCGCTGACCGAGCAGGAGCAGAACCAGCTCGTCAAGCAGATCGGCCGGGCCATGCTCCCCGCGCTGCCGCCGGGCTGGCAGCGGATCCGGGCCGAGTACCGGGCCGCCGGCCGGCACATCGAGGTGGACCTGGCGTTCGCGGGCCCGGACGGGCAGTGGCGGCCGGTGCGGCCGCCGATGGACGTGGTCCAGCTCTTCGGGCAGCTCCGCGCCGGGATGCACGAGCCGGTGCGCGGCACGTGGCTCAGCGCGGTGTACGAGATCGAGGCGCCGGCCGCGTACTCGGTCGACTTCAACGCCGACGACGAGCCGCGCTGGCGCAACCCGCCGCCGCTGATCGGTTTCCAGGACGAGCTGCGCACGTTCCCCCGCCAGGACGACCGCATCCCGCCGTGGCTGCGGCAGCGCCTGGGCCTGCCGCCCCTCCCGCCGCCCGCCGTGCCCGAACCGGTGAACGAGCCGCCGCCGGCGGGCGCGTCGGACGCGCTGCGCACCGCGCACGTCTACGACGGCCGGGACGAGGCCGGTCGGCCCGTGGTGAACCGGCAGGTGCTCGACCCGCAGCTGACCGAGGCGCTGCTGACGTACCTGGAGGGCGCGCCGGTCGTGCTGGCCGCGCGCAACCTGGACGTGGACGAGTTCGTCGGCGACCAGGACGTGCCGCTGAACTTCCGCACCGACGGCTCCTGGATCTGGGCCGGCGCGGTGCCGCACTACCTGCGCAAGCACGGCCTCCCGCCGGAGCCCGACCTGGTGGCGCACATCGTGGCGCGCGGCTTCCGGCTCGGCGAGGTGGACGAGGCGACCCGCGAGCGGGCCGTCGCGCTGATCACCGGCGGCTGATCACGCACCCGGGCCGGTGGCCGCTCGCCGGCGGTTGGCCACGTGCGGACCGGAGCCGATCACGCCAGAGCCGGCGGCTGGTCAGGGGCGGTCGCGCGCGGCCTGAGCGCCAGCACGACGAGCGCGGCGAGGCCGGCCCAGATGTAGGCGTTGCCGATGACCTGCTGCCACCACGTCCAGGTCTGCTCGAGCTTGTTCTCGTACGGCACGTACCACATCGGCGCGAGCCAGAAGAGGAGCGCGAGCGCCGCGCCCCACGGCCAGTACCGGTGCAACAGGTAGACGATGCCGGGCACGACCCACACCCAGTGGTGGGTCCACGACACGGGCGAGACGAGCAGGCCGCCCACGGCGACCGCCATCAGCGCGGCCACCTCGTCGTCCTTCGCCCGCGCCACGGCCACCCACACCAGGGCGACGGTGGCCAGGCACAGCAGCGCCCACACGGCGGACTCGCCCGTCCCGGTGAGGCCCCAGCGGTTGACCAGGCCGCGCAGCGACTGGTTGGCCACGTAGTCCAGGCCGCCGACGCGGCCCGGGTCGAGCAGGGCGTCGAACCAGTACTGCTTGCTGTCGGTCGGCGCGGCGACGAAGCCGACCAGGCTGAACCCGACGAACGACGCGACCGCGGTGACCACCGGCTTGATCCGCTTGCGCGGCAGGAAGAACAGCACGAACACCATCGGCGTGAGCTTGATGGCGGCGGCGAGCCCGATCAGCAGGCCGCGCGGCCACGGCGTCCTGGGCAGCAGGCAGTCCAGCGCGGCCAGGCCGAGCAGCACGAGGTTGATCTGGCCGAAGTCGAGCGTCGCGGTGACCGGTTCGAGCAGCAGCGAGCCCAGGGCGACGCCGAGGCCGAGGAGCAGAGCGCGCCGGGTGCGGCCGTAGGCGTGCTCGGCGGTGACCAGGCAGACGCCGGTGAGCAGGGCCAGGCCGACGCCGGTCCAGATCAGCACGGCCGCCGACCACGGCACCACCGCGAGCGGGCTGAACAGCACCGCGGCCAGCGGCGGGTAGGTGAAGGGGAACGGCGGGCCGTCCAGCGGTCGCGGGAACGCCTCGGAGTACAGCCGGACGCCTTCGAGCCACGCCCGGCCGCCCGTGCGGTAGACGCGCAGGTCGAGCAGGCCGATGTCACCCCCGGAGCGGCTGAGGACCACGACCAGCGCGGTCACGACGGCCCCGGCCCACAGGCCCGCGACGGCCGCCACCCGCTTGTCCACCCGCACCGGTACCGCCACCGGACCACCCCCGCCTTCCGTCCGGCGCATCGTAGCCGGCGGGTGGGTGAGTCCGAGGTCACCGTGCCCGACCTCGAACGTTTACGTAGAGTGCGGAGATGTGCGCACTCCGTGGGCTGCCTCCGACGATCGGGTTACGTATGCGCACAAGGGCGCACGATCGGGATACCCTGTGCGCATGAGTCCCGCGCTGGAGGCGGTGTTGGCCAAGGCAGGTCTGCAGGTCACCCCCGACGAGTTCCTGTCGCTCGTGGCCGACGCGGCCCGCAAGCTCGCCCCACCCCACCCGGACCCGGCCGGCTACTTCTCGCCGGACCAGCGCGACGCGCTGGAGGACGTGGGCCTCGACCTGAGCCCGCACCGGGTGCACGACGACCAGGGCCGGGCGCGGACCGTGGTGGCGCACGCCGTGCTGCGGGACTCCGCGCTGACCGTGGCGGAGGCCGCGCGGCAGCTCGGCGTGGACACCAGTCGCATCCGGCACCGGCTCGGCGTCGGCCGCCTGGTCGGCTGGAAGGACCGGGGTAGCTGGCGGCTGCCCGCGTGGCAGTTCGCGGGCGCCGGGGTGCTGCCGGGGCTGGAGGCCGTGCTGGCCGCCGTGCCGCCGGACCAGCCCGCGCTCGTGGTGGCCGGGTTCATGACGACCGAGCAGGAGGACCTGGTGGTGGACGGCGCGCCCACGACGCCCCGCGAGTGGCTGCTGGCGGGCGGCGAACCCCGCCGGGTGGCCGCCCTGGCGGCTCAGGTGGGCACCCCCGCCTGACCCCGACCCGACGACGTCACCCGACCGGCCCACCACGCCGGCCACCGACGAAGACCGGCCGATCACGGCCCCCCGCGCCGCGCGCCCCGACCCACCACGCTCGGACCGCCGCGCCGCCAGACCCGCTCGCCGACCCCGGTCGCGATCCGGTCGCCGATCCCCGTCGCCGAGAACCTTGGACGCGCATGTCACGGCTCCCCCAGCCGCCCTCCCCCGCCGTGCTGCAGGCGACCCTGCGCCGCGCCGAGGACGTGGTGGCGGTGCACCGGGCCACCCGCCTGGTGCGCATCTTCACCGCGAAGGGGCTGCACCCGCAGCGCTGGAACAGCTTCCGCTACACCGGTCCGCTGCCGCACGCGCGGTTCGACACCCAGCCGCCCGCGGCCGACGGCTCGCCCACGCACGCCCACGACCAGGGCGTGCTGTACTTCGGGCTGACCGTGCGCACGTCGGTGGCCGAGGTGTTCCAGGCGACGTCGGTGGTCGACCGCCGCACGCGCAGCCCGTTCCTGGTGGTCCTGCGACCGCGCCGGACGCTGCGGCTGCTCGACCTCACCGGGCTGTGGCCGACCCGCGCCGGCGCGTCGCAGGAGATCAGCGCGGGTCCCAAGGCGGTCACGCAGCAGTGGGCGCGGGCGATCCGCGCGGCCTACCCGGAGCTGGACGGGCTCTGGTACCGCTCGTCCATGGACTCCGGCGCGCCGGCGGTGTGCCTGTGGGACCCGCCCGGGGGCACGGGACTGCCCCCCGCGCCGGACGTGCTGCTGCCGCTGGAGCACCCGGGGCTCGACCTGCCGCTCGCGCGGGTGTGCGAGGAGCTGAACTACACCCTGCTCGGCTGACCACGCCGGCGCGGCGCGGGGAGGAACCGGGCGTAGCGGACCTCGGGCAGCTCCTGGTCGCCCAGCTCGTAGCGGTGCACCAGCCCGTCGTGCCGCCAGCCGTGCGCCTCGTAGAAGCCCCGGCTGCGGGCGTTGTCCTGGAACACCCACAGGACGGCGTACCGGAACCCCTGGTCCACCAGGTGGCGCAGGCCCGCTTCGTGCACCTCGTGGCCCGCGCCCCGGCCGTGGTAGCGGGGGTCCGCGTAGATCGCCACCAGTTCGCCCGTGTGCAGGTCGGGGTGGGCGTCCTTGGCCTCGCGGACCGCGTCGACCGCGCAGTAGGCCCCGATCCGGCCGGTGCTCTCGTCGACCGCGACGAACACCCGGCTGGGTTCGGGCAGCCGCAGCACGCGCGCCCACGCCGGGAGCCTGCTCTCCGGCAGCATCCGGTCCAGCACCGGGTCGTCCACTATCCCCCGGTACGAGTGCTGCCAGGCGTCCACGTTGATCCTGGCGATCTCGGGCGCGTCGTCGGGCCGTCCGGCCCGCACGGTCCACTGCATCCGCGAAGCGTGCCCCAAGCACCGCGCCGTCCGCTAGCCATTCGCCCAACCCCGACGCGGTGGCCCGGCGCACACGTACCCGGAGTACACCTGGTTCTTCACCCGGCAGCGCGTCGGCCGGAACCGGGACGGGTCGAGGTCGTGGAACCGCGTGCGGACGACGTCGTCGTGCAGCCGCTGCGAGATCACCAGCACCAGGTCGTCGTCCGCGGTGGCCAGCGCGTCCCGGACCGGCTTGGCGTCGAGCAGCCGGCAGGTCACGATCGGCGCGTCGCCGACCAGGCCGAACGCGCCGGCGGTGAGCGGCCCGCAGTGCATGGCCACGCGCATCCGCAGCGGCGTGCCCGCGGCCCGCAGCTCGGCCAGCGCCGCGGCGAGCCGCTCGGTGAAGTGGGCGACCACCCACGCGGCGTCGGCGTCGGCGGGCAGCACGGCCAGCTCGCCGTCGCCGCGCACCTGCCGGTACCACAGGTCGCGGTCCAGCCCGGCGTTGCGGGCGGCCGCGTCCAGCACGTCGCTCAACCGTGCCTGCACCAGCGACTGGTCCAACGCGTCCAGCTTGCTGTAGCCCTCGACGTCGACGGCCACCACGAGGCGGTAGACCAGTCCGTGGAGGGGCCTCGCCATTTCGACTGTCACGGGAGGAGCATGCCGCCGGCGGCGCGTGCGGGGTAGGCGATCACCGGGTTTCCCGTTTCAGGCTTCGGCGATCTGCCGCAACGCCACCGGATCCACGACCGTGGCCGCCCGGTACCCCATGGTGATGACGCCGCGGTCGCGCAACGTGCGGAACTCCCGGCGCGCGGTGTCCTCTTCCACGCCGACGAGCGACCCGATCTCCCCCTGGGTGAGGTTGAGCTTCAACGCGATGCCGCCGTCGACCCGGTGGCCGTAGGCGTCGGCGAGGTGGACCAGGACGCGGGCGAGCCGCACCGAGACCGGGTAGCCGTTGTAGTCCGTGCGCCGCTGCTCACCCCACTCCAGCGTGCGCAGGATCATCCTGTGCAGGTCGAAGTGGGCGGCCGGGTACCGCGTGAGGAAATCGGTGAACTCGGCCGCGGCGACGACCCGGACGCGGGTGTCCAGGCACGCGGTCACGGTCGCTGAACGCGGGTTGCCGGTCAGGAACGCCATCTCGCCGACCAGGTCGCCGCCGCCCCTGACGTTGAGCAGCGCCACCCGCCCGTTCTCCAGCGTCACGGTCGCCTTCACCAGACCCTGCACCAGCAGGATCACGTGGTCGGACCGCTCGCCCTCGCGCACCAGGGGGTCACCGGGCCGGTACCGCTTCGGCACGCCGAGCGCCAGCAGCGCCGCGCGCCCGGCGTCGGACACCGCCTCCAGGTAGGTGCCGGTGGGCCGAGCCGAAGGGATCGCCATCCCGAGACCTCCTCCGCCGGGCACCAGTGTGCCGCTCGCGGGGGTGGTGACGCCGGGATTCCGGCCGGTTCACCCCACCGGTCCCACACGGCCTCGGGCGGGGCCGGACCGGCCGTTCTCCCGGCGTGACGCCGGGGCGGTGCCGGGCCGGGAGGTCGCGATCGGGCCGGACCGGCGTGCGGCGTCACGCCGGGGGCCGGGTCAGCCCAGGTGGCGGGCCCACCAGTCCAGCACGGCCTCGAACCGCTGCGCGCGGTGCCTCGGTTTGCCCGACCGGGTCAGCTCGTGGCCCTCGCCGGGGAACACCAGCATCTCGGCCTCGACCCCGTTGCGGCGCAGCGCGACGAACAGCCGCTGCGCCTGTTCGAGCGGGCAGCGCCAGTCGTGCTCGGAGTGCACGACCATGAACGGCATCGAGATCTTCTCGGCGTAGGTCAGCGGGCTCATCGCGCGCTGGGCCTCCAGGCTCGGCCCGCAGTAGGCGTCGGTGAAGAACCAGCCGATGTCCGACGAGCCGGCGAACGAGTCCCAGGCGTTGACGGCGCGCTCGCTCCACGCGGCGCGGAACCGCTCGCCGTGGTGCGCGGCCAGCCAGGACGTCATGAACCCGCCGTACGAGCCGCCCATCACGCCGACGCGGGTCCGGTCGAGGTCGGGGCGCTCCAGCGCGACGTCCAGGACGGCGAGGATGTCGTCCACGTCCACCGTGCCGAAACCGCCGATCACCGCCTGGCCGTGCGCCTGGCCGTAGCCCGCGGAGCCGCGCGGGTTGGGCAGCACGACCGCGTAGCCGGCCGCCGCGTACACCTGCGCCTCGTCGAAGAAGCCCCACGTGTGGTACATGAACGGGCCGCCGTGCACGGCCAGCAGCACGGGGTGCGGCCCCTCGCCCTCGGGCAGGACGACCCAGCCGTGCACCGGGTAGCCGTCCGGCGCGGTGCCGGTCAGCTCCACCGACGGCCGCAGCGGCACGGCGGAGCCGAAGTCGGTCAGCGTGCCTCCGCCGACCAGCTCCACCTCGCCGGTGTTGTCGGAGGTGGACACCACGGCGACGATCCGGTCGCCGTCCGCGGCGAAGGACTTCACCTCGGACCGGTCGCCCGTCAGCAGCTCCAGGTCGGCCAGGACGGCGTCCTCGGCGTCCAGCGGCACCCGGCGCAGCTCGACCGCGCCCCGGTTGCGCACCGCGACCAGCACCCCCGCGTCGGTCACCACGGGCGGGCCGGCGGCCTTCTCGCAGTCCACCGTCTCCAGGTCGGTGAGCCGGGTGAGGCGCTCGCCGTCGAACCGCCACAGGCTCGTGTTGCGGGCGACGGCGGCCGTGCCCGGCGCGTGCTCGGGCGAGTAGAACAGCAGGCCGCCGTCGGGCAGCGCGACCGGGAGCATGGCCGCGCCGGGCGCGAGCACGACCAGCTCGGGCTCGCCGCCCGTCGCGGGCACGGAGTACACGTCGTTGTGGAACGCCTCGGCCGCGCCCAGGTCGCGCTCGGCGAGGAACAGCACCGCGCCGCCGTCGGCGGTCCACGCCGGGTCTGCCGCGGAGAACGTGCCGTCGGTCAGCTCCACCGGCTCGGCGTCGGGGTCCAGGGCGTCCACGGTGAACAGCCGGGCGTGCCGGTCGGCGGTGAAGCCGACGTCGTCCAGCCGGTAGTCCAGCCGGGTGATGTGCCGCGGCGCCTCGGCGTCCGGCGTCGGCGCTTCGCCGCCCTCGACGAGCGGCGCGCCGTAGCGGCCCGGCTCGGGCACCCGCGACGTGAACGCGATCCGCCGCGAGTCCGGGGCCCACATCGGCACGCCCGCGCCGAGCTTGAAGTCGGTGAGCGCGCGCGCCTCGCCGCCGTCGGCGGGCATCACGTGCAGCTGCGGCGCCTTGCCGCGGTCGGTGACGCGCAGGAACGCGACCCAGCGCCCGTCCGGGGAGATCCGGGGGGCCAGGTCGCGTTCCGCCCACGTCCAGCGCGTCGCCCCGGTGCCGTCCAGGGCGACGCGGTGCAGCCCGCCCCGGTAGGCGTTCGCGGCGACGTCGGGGGTGGAGACGTTCACCAGGACGAGGTCCCCACGCACCGACACGGAGCCGGGCTGGGTCAGCGACTGCAAGTCATCGGGGCGCACGCTTCAGCACGTTACCCCACCGATTATTAGCAAGGCTTACGAGTTTTTGACGCTCACAGATGGTCACTGGGAGCGGGCACCGGCTTCACCGCTTCCGGGTGCCTCTTCACCTTGACCAGGCTCGCGATGGTGGTGATGGCCAGCACACCCACGATCACGGAGAGCGACAACTCGATGCCGATGGTCGGCACGTGCAGCGGCTCACCGCCGTTGACGAACGGCAGCGAGTTGGTGTGCAGCGCCTCCAGGATCAGCTTCACGCCGATGAAGCCGAGGATCACCGACAGCCCGATCGACAGGTACACCAGCTTGTTCAGCAGGCCGCCGAGCAGGAAGTAGAGCTGCCGCAGGCCCATCAGCGCGAACGCGTTCGCGGTGAAGACCAGGAACGGCTCCTTGGTCAGGCCGAAGATCGCCGGGATCGAGTCCAGCGCGAACAGCAGGTCGGTGGTGCCGATCGCGACGATGACGATGAACATCGGCGTGACGAACCGCTTGCCGTCGATCTTCACGAACGACCGGGCGTCCCGGTAGCCGTCGGTCACCGGGTAGACCTTGCGCACGAGCCGCAGCGCGACGTTCTCCTTGAACTCCTCTTCCTCTTCCTCGTGGTCGGTGCGCGCCAGCTTGTAGCCGGTGTAGATGAGGAACACGCCGAAGAGGTAGAAGACCCAGCTGAACTGGGCGATGACCGCCGCGCCCACGGCGATGAAGATGCCGCGCATGACCAGCGCCATCAGGATGCCGATCAGCAGCACCTTGTGCTGGTGGATCGCCGGCACCTTGAAGGTGGTCATGATGATCAGGAAGATGAACAGGTTGTCGACGCTCAGCGAGTACTCGGTGATGTACCCGGCGAAGAACTCGCCCGCGTAGGTGCCACCCGACCAGTACCAGATGCCGAGCCCGAACAGGACCGCCACACCCACGTAGAAGGTCACCCACCGGGCGGCTTCGCCGATGGTCACCTCATGCGGTTTCCGGTCGACGATGAAGAGGTCGATGGCCAACAGGACCACCAGGCCGGCGATCGTGGCGAACCACAGCCACACAGGGACGGACATCTACCACAACCTCCGGTACATCGCGCGCACGCCAATGACCGGAGGTCTCCTCCGCCGACTGGATCAGCCGACCGGCGGCACCGGGAACCTCACGCCAGGCTCCGTGCTGACGACACCGCCGCTGGGGAGTACTCCCCTCCACGCCTACACAGTCTCACGCATGACCACGGTCCCGCGCCAGCGGGGGTGATCAGGGGCACCCGTCCGGGCTTCCCACCGGCGGGTTCGCTGAGAGCGGGAACCCCCGACCGACAGCCCGTTCTCAGGTGATCCGGCCTAAGGTCAACTCCGTGGCCTCCCTCAACCGCCTCCGCGGCAGGTGGTCGCTCCCCGCGCTGGTCGTGCTGGTCGCCCTGGTGGGCGCCATCGTGGTCTTCACGCGCCAGGGGGACGACCCCGCCCCGGTGAGCACCCGCGAAGCGGTGATCGACGTGCCGGAAAGCCCGGGCAGCGACCGCACCGTGCAAATCGACACCACCCTGTACCTGCCCGAACGCACACCGGCGCCCGCCGTCCTGCTGCCGCACGGCTTCGGCGGCAGCAAGGCGAGCGTGGCCGCGCAGGCGACCGAACTCGCCCGGCGCGGCTTCGTCGTGCTCGCCTACTCCGCCCGCGGCTTCGGCCGCAGCACCGGCCAGATCGCGCTGAACTCGCTGGACCACGAGGTCCGGGACGCGCAGAAGCTGCTCGACTGGCTGGCCACCCGCGAGGAGGTGGTGACCGACGGCGGCGGCGACCCGCGGGTCGGCGTGACCGGCGGCTCGTACGGCGGCGCGCTGGCGCTGTCCCTGGCCGGTGTCGACCGCCGGGTGGACACCATCGCCCCGGTCATCACGTTCAACGACCTGGCCCAGGCGCTGCTGCCGAACTCGGCGCGCGCCGACGACGTGCCCGCGGGCACCCCGGCGGCGGGCGCGTTCGCCGAGGACGGCGTGTTCAAGCGCTCGTGGGCGGGCATCTTCTTCTCCGCCGGCCTGTCCGGGGCGGACGCCACGAACCCCGGCCAGGAGGCCACCGAGCCCGGTCAGGACGACGACGACGCGAGGGCCGCCGACAACGCCGCCGCGGCCGTCACCGCGCCGCCGCAGCAGCAGGGCGACCCCCGGCCCGCCGGTCCGCTCAACGGCGCGTGCGGCCGCTTCCAGGCCGACGTGTGCGCCGCGTACACCGAGGTCGCGACCACCGGCAAGGCCGGACCGCAGACCCTGGAGGTGCTGCGCCGGGCGTCGCCGTCCTCGGTCACGAACAAGATCACCCAGCCGACGCTGCTGGTCCAGGGCGAGCAGGACACCCTGTTCGGCCTCGACCAGGCCGACGCCAACGCGCGCGAGATCGCGGCGAACGGCGCGAAGGTGAAGGTCGTCTGGTACGCGGGCGGCCACGACGGCGGCTCGCCCGGCCCCGAGCTGCGCGGGCAGATCGCCGACTGGATGGCGTTCCACCTCCGGGGCGAGGGCGCGGACCCCGGCACGGGCTTCGAGTACACCGTGGTGGGCGCGTTCCGCAGCAGCGGCGCGCCCTCGTTGCGCAACGTCGTCGCGCCGAGCTACCCCGGCCTGAACGGCTCGCCCGGCGCCGAGCGCCGCGACGTGCCGCTGTCCGGCCCCGAGCAGGTGGTGGTGAACCCGGCGGGCGGCAACCCGGCCGCGGTGTCCAGCCTGCCCGGCCTCGGGTCGGTGGTGTCGCGGTCCAGCTCGCTGTCGTCCCGGCTGTCGATCGACATGCCCGGCCAGGCGGCGGTGTTCCAGAGCGAGCCGCAGACCGGGCAGACGCTGCTGACCGGGTCGTCCACGGTGCGGCTGCGCGTGGCCGCCGTGCCGGGGCAGCCGGTGCCGGCCGACGGCGCGGTGCTGTTCGTGAAGCTGTACGACGCGGACGCCAACGGCGTGCGGACCCTGCCCGGCTCGGCCGTCGCGCCCGTGCGGGTGACGGACCTGCCCGCCGACGGCACGCCGGTCGAGGTCACCGTGACGCTGCCCGGCGCGGTGCGCCCGGTCGAGGCCGACCACCGGTTCCAGCTCGTCGTGTCGACCACCGACATGGCCTACGCGAACGCGCCCGAGCCCGCCGCCTACCGGATCTCGCTGGCCTCGTCCGCGCTGTCCGTGCCGGTGGTGCCGGGCGTGAACGCGACCAGCGAGGTGCCGACCACCGCGCTGTGGGGCATCGCGATCGTGCTGGTCGTGTGCGTCATCGCGGCCGTCGTGGCGTGG
Source organism: Actinosynnema sp. NPDC059335 (assembly GCF_042752395.1). NCBI lineage: Bacteria > Bacillati > Actinomycetota > Actinomycetes > Pseudonocardiales > Pseudonocardiaceae > Actinosynnema > Actinosynnema sp. NPDC059335. The sequence continues at coordinate 23,549 of NZ_JBHYXZ010000011.1, forward strand.
TTCCGGCGCAGGCTGACCGCGGACGTCGACCCGGAGCTCGAGTCGGTGCCGCTGGTGATCGAGGGCCTGACCAAGTCCTACCCCGGCGGGTTGACCGCGGTGAAGGACCTGTCGTTCCGGGTCGAGCACGGCCAGGTGCTCGGGCTGCTCGGGCCCAACGGCGCGGGCAAGACCACCACGCTGCGCATGCTCATGGGCCTCATCCGGCCCACCGAGGGCGGCATCCGGGTGTTCGGCCACCGGGTGAGCCCCGGCGCGCCGGTGCTGTCGCGGATCGGCTCGTTCGTCGAGGGCTCCGGCTTCCTGCCGCACCTGTCCGGCGCGGAGAACCTGCGGCTGTACTGGGCCGCCACCGGCCGCCCGCTGGAGCAGGCGCACGTCGAGGAGGCCCTGGAGATCGCCGGGCTGGGCAACGCCGTGCACCGGCGGGTGCGGACCTACAGCCAGGGCATGCGGCAGCGGCTCGCGATCGCCCAGGCCATGCTGGGCCTGCCGGACCTGCTGGTGCTGGACGAACCGGCCAACGGGCTCGACCCGCCCCAGATCCACCAGATGCGCGAGGTGCTGCGCCGCTACGCGGCGGCCGGGCGCACCGTGCTGGTGTCCTCCCACCTGCTCGCCGAGGTCGAGCAGACGTGCACGCACGTCGTCGTGATGCACAAGGGCACCCTGGTCGCCGCCGGTCCGGTCGAGGAGATCGCGACGGGTGGCGGCGAGGCGAGCTTCCGGGTCGACCGGCCCGACGAGGCCGCCGCCGTGCTGCGCGGCCTGGCCGGTGTGCACGACGTGCACGTGGACGGCGAGCAGGTCCACGCGAGCCTCAACGGCACGCCCCGAGCGTCCGCGTTGCAGGCCCTGGTGGCCGCGGGCGTGGCGGTGGACCAGGCGGGCCCCCGCCGCCGGCTCGAAGACGCGTTCCTGGAGTTGGTGGGCGAATGAGCGAGAACGGTGTGCACACCGACCCGGCGGCGATCTCCGACCTGACCGACGCGGCGCGGGCCGAGCGGTCGTCGGTGGCGCCGGACGGGTCGAAGGTCGGCTACAAGGCGTCGCGGACGCTGCCGGTGCGGGTCGAACTGGTGCGGCAGCTGCGCCGCAGGCGGACGCAGCTCGTGCTCGGTTTCCTGGTCCTGCTGCCGTTCATCCTGGTGGTGGCGTTCGAGCTGGGCCAGGCGTCGCCCAACACGCCGTCCGGCGTGGTGGTGGAACAGGCCCCCGCCCGAG
>NZ_JBHYXZ010000011.1:24782-25637 GCF_042752395.1 Actinosynnema sp. NPDC059335
GGCCTCTCTCTGGTGCTGGTTATCTGGTACCGGGCGCATACCAGCGGGGTGGGGCGTTGCCCGGGGGCCGCGCCCCCCCCCACCCGGGCGCCGGGGGGTTCCGACCACCGGCCCACGGCCAGCGGCGTGAACTTCGTGATCCTGACGTTGTTCGTGAGCAGCAGCTTCCTGCTGCCGATGATCGTGGCGCTGTTCTTCGGCGACACGATCGCGAGCGAGGCGTCGTGGTCGTCGTTGAAGTACCTGCTCGCCGCGCCGATCCCCCGGCACCGGCTGCTGCGGCGCAAGGCGGTGGCGTCCGGGCTGATGTCGGTGTTCGCGCTGGCGCTGCTGCCCGCGGTGGCGCTGGGCGTCGGCGTGGTCTGGTACGGGGCCGGGGAGGCGGTGTCGCCGACCGGCGAGGCGGCGTCCTTCGGCTCGGGGGTCTACGGCGTGGCGCTGGCCGTCGTCTACATCTCCATCCACCTGTTCTGGGTGGCGGGCCTCGCGCTGTACCTGTCGGTGTCCACGGACGCGCCGCTGGGCGCGGTCGGCGGCGCGGTGCTGGCGTCGATCCTGTCGCAGATCCTCGACCAGATCACGGCGCTGGAAGGGCTGCGGGACTACCTGCCGACGCACTACGCGCTGGCGTGGGTGGACCTGCTGTCGTCGGACGTGGACTGGTCCCAGATGGCGAAGGGCACGTTCTCCGCCCTGGCCTACGGCGCGTTCTTCAGCCTCCTGGCGGCGCGGAAGTTCGCCCGCAAGGACATCACGAGCTGACACGCGCGACCCGACGAGCGGGGGGGGGGGGGGGGCCGGCGGGCGGCGGCCCCGACGGTGCCACCGGCGCGCGCCGCGCGCCCGGGCGCGCCG